>NZ_BJXB01000005.1 GCF_007990775.1 Deinococcus cellulosilyticus NBRC 106333 = KACC 11606
TCTCGGCTCTTGGCTCTCGGCCTTTAAAATATCCCCATGACCGAGCCCACCACCGCCTCCTACTGCCATGCCGTGCGTGCAGGAAAACTGGACCCGATGCACACCCTGTACCACGACACCGAGTATGGGTTCCCCCTGCTGGAGGATCACCTGCTTTTTGAGCGTCTGGTTCTGGAGATCAACCAGGCTGGACTGTCCTGGAGCACCATCCTGAAGAAAAAGGACCATTTTCGGGTGGCTTTCGATGGTTTCGATCTGCCCACCGTTGCTGCTTACACAGCAGAGGATGTGGAGCGCCTGATGAAAGATGCGGGAATCATCCGAAACCGTCTGAAAATCGAGGCCACCATTGAGAATGCCAGACGCATCCTGGTTTTGCAGCAGGAACACGGGTCTTTCAGGGCATGGCTGGACCATCACCATCCCAGGTCAAAGGCTGAATGGGTCAGGCTTTTCAAAGGCACATTCAGGTTCACGGGAGGGGAGATTGTGGGGGAATTCCTGATGAGCACTGGATACCTTCCTGGGGCGCACCACCCGGACTGCCCGGTTTACGGAAAGGTTCTGGAGCTTTCGCCTCCCTGGACAGCTGGCTTGTAAAAGCTTTTGGTTCTGGTGGATGATGTTTGCGGAATTCAGGTTTTGAAACCTGTTTCCCAAAAATTCCGGGAGAAATCCTGCTCCTGTTGCTGAATCTTCTGGACACAGCAAAGCTCCATGATGAGAGCCCTGTGTGTTCTTTTCAGAATGGTGAAAGAAAAACCCTGTACTATGGAGGGAACGGGAGCTTTAGGGGTTGGGTGCGTGAGGTGCTTTTTGAGCACAGGAGCGCCACCCACGGTTGTTTGTTTTTCAAACAAACAAAATGCTAAACTCAAGAATACCTACCCCTACAGGAGTGCGTACCATGCGGTCAGAAACCCTAGACCTGAATGCCATTCGGATGCAGCATACCCTCATTCTGCTGCGCAAACTCTGGTACGAGGACATCTCCCGGGCGGAACTCTCCCGCCGCATCGGACTGTCCAGAAGTGCCATCTCCAGCATCGTCTCTGAACTGCTCGACGTGAACCTGGTGCTGGAACTCGGCCTCGGGGCCTCCCTGGGGGGACGCAAACCCACCATCCTGCGGCTCAACGAAAATGCCGCTTACCTGCTCGCCGTGGACATCGGCAAACGCCACCTTGGGGTGGCCCTGCTCGACCTGCGCTGCAACATCATCGAAGAAACCACCTGCGAACACCACCGCGAATACACCCCTGAAGACACCTACGATGAACTCGACCAGGTGATCCAGGGCTTCAAAAAGAAACACCCCGGCAAAGTGCCCCGCATCGCCATGATCGGGGTGTCCATCGCTGGCCCGGTGAACTACAAAACCGGACAGGTCATCCAGCCCCCGAACCTTCCCTCCTGGAACGAGGAACAGGTGGCTTCAGCCATCTCCAGGCGTTTTGGCATTCCCACCTTCGTGGACAACGACGCCAACCTTGGGGCCCTTGCAGAACTGCACTTCAGTGGGCTCAGCGATCAGCACCTGATCTACCTCAAATGTGCCACCGGCATCGGGGCAGGCATTCTGATTGACGGCAAGATCTACAGGGGCGTTTCTGGAGGGGCCGGAGAAATCGGGCACACCAGCATCAACGAAAACGGCCCGGTGGGACCCAGCGGTTACCCCGGCAGCCTGGAGAGCTACGTTTCAGGAGCCATGCTGCTCAAACGCATGCTGGAACTGCTTCCCCAGTACCCTCAAACGTGCCTGCGTGCAGACAGCACCCTGCAGCAACTGGCTCTGGCGGCAAAAGATGGGGATGAACTCGCCACCCGCATTGTCGAAGACGCCGGACGCCACCTCGGGATCGCCATCGCCAATGTGGTGAACCTCTTCAGCCCCAGCGAAGTGATCCTCGGGGGGGACCTGTGTCTGGCCGAAGGCGTGCTGCTCGACCCCCTCAAGCAGATGCTGGAACAGCGCACCATGCTCATCAACAGAGAACAGACCAACGTGCGCCTCACCCGTTTCAACACCCGCACCTCCCTGTACGGTGCAGGGGTTCTGGCCCTGTACGAACTGTTTGACCCCAACGGTCTCAAACACCTTTACGAGGTCGCGAAGCAACCGCTGTTGACTGAGGTTTAGATCCCCCTTTGCTCGCTTTGCTTGCACTGTCCCCCTTGACGAAAGGGGGATTTTTGGTTGTCTGGGGTTGCTGAGGCCAGGGGGATTTACCCCAGCCCCGGTGCCACCAGCACCTTCAGCCCTGCGTTTTCCAGCGCCACCCGTTGCTGTTCGGGCACCCCATCGTCGGTGATCAGGGCGGTGACCTGACGCACCGTGGCAAAGCGGGTGAGGGTGTGCCTGCCCACTTTGCTGTGGTCTGCGAGCACATAACAGCGTTCTGCAGCGTGACAGACCACCCGTGCAGCAATGGCCTCAGGCTCGTCTCGCATGGAGAAACCAAACTCGGGGGTGATGCCAGTGCAGCCCAGGAAGGCCAGATCCAGGCGGTGTTCCTGCAGGGTCTGGCGCACGTTGTCTCCGACGAGTTCGTAGGAGTACATGTTGAGCTGTCCGCCTGCGACGATCACCTTGGTGTGGCCGTGGCTGTAGAGTTCCATCGCGACGTTCAGGGCGTTGGTGACCACGGTGATTTTCTTGCCGCGCAGCCAGCGGGCCAGTTCGGTGCAACTGGAGCCTCCGGAGAGCCCGATCACCATGCCGGGTTGCACCAGACTGGCAGCAACGGCGGCAATCGCGCGTTTTTCGGCAGCGTGCTTTTTGGAGGAGTCCAGGAAAGACGGCAGGTATTTGACGGGTGTGGCCACACACACACCGCCCCAGGTGCGTTCCACCAGACCGCGCGACTCCAGGGTGGCGATGTCGCGGCGCATGGTGGCGATGGACACCTGCACCAGCTGACTGAGCTCTTCCAGTCGGCATTCTCCCTTGCGTGTCACCACATCCAGAATCAGAGCATGCCGTTGTTGGGTGCTGAGTTTGCTCACGAGAACTCCTTACACGTTGGGTTTGAATTCGACGGACCAGAGCGCAGGCCAGGCCGCGAAGGTGGATTGCGGGGTGGCTCGATTCAGCCAGGAGGGGACCACAAGAACCAGAACACAGTGTGGACCCGGAGAACAGAGGTAACTCCATCATAAGCGAAAATGGAGGTTTCGGTCACAGATCTGTGGTGGTGTCCCTTTACGTTTGGACTGGGTCGTGTTTACCTGGAACCGCTTCTGTAAAGATTGTTGCGGTGATTTCCCGTGTGGAACCTAAAATTCCCCTACAGGAGGATGAACATGGACGCACAGGAACAAAAGATCATCACTGCAAAACAACACTTCCAGCAGAGCATTGAAGACCGGTTCAAAAACAGTGACCTGCAGTTGAACCCCGAAACCCCGGGTTCCGATGGCTTCGTGCTGGGCACCGAGGATGGCAGCAGACGGGTGCGTGCAGTGTTTCACTGCGATCAGGACGATGTGCAGGTGGACCTGTACCGTCCTCTGGGCGCAGGATGGGACAGCGAACCTTTCGAGCGTGGCCTTCGGGACTTTGAGCGGGCAGGCTTCCTGATTCAGGAAGAACTGAAAGGCAATGAACAGAAAATTCAGTGAGCAGGATCTGAACCTGCAAGCGTAAAGGGCCTGACATCTGTCAGGCCCTTTACGTGTGACTTACTCATTGGGAATGTCGGTTTTCTGGCGGTTGGGTTCGTGCATCATGTTGTGGGCCAGATCCGTCTGGGTGGCCCCCAGAATCTGGGCGGTTTGTTTGAGGTGCGCCGGAAAGTCTTCGGTGACAGGCAGTCGACCATTTTTAATGCGGTCCCTGAGCTCATCAATGGCAAGTTCCCGGACAATGGCTGCCACAGTCAGGCCCTGTCTTTCAGCAACATGGGTGATCAGTTCGAGTTCCACCTTTTCAAACTGAACGGTCAGTTCGGTGGGTTGCTGCAGTTCTTTCTGCTCGGTGGGTTGTTGTGAATTCTGGGTGGTCATTTGAACTCCTTTAAGAATTGAAATCGAGCGGAAGGCTCCGAAAAAGAAGCCTGATCTCAGGATATAAAATGTCCTGATGAGTTATTTTGGGGATTTCTAAGAAGCAATGTCCTTTGTCTTCATCAAAGAAACCAGATTGCTTGGATGTCTCCAGAGATTTTGAACCATCACAATGCTTACAATTCTGTGCGATGGATTTCCAGCGACTCGGTCATCTGAATTCAAATTGAGGTTCAATTTAAAGCTTGCTAAAGGGCATCGGGTGACCTTCGTCAGCTTCAACTGGCACAATCAAGCCATGAAACTGCTCGTGGTTTTTCTGGTGTCCTTCCTGCTCGGTGTCACGGTGCGGGCCCTGTGGATCATGGCCTTCCCGCTGGATGTGACCAGCGAGATGCTGAACCGCACCAGCATGAACATCACCGAACTGACCTTCAGAACCCTGATGTCGATGTTGTGGACCGGTGCACTGGTGGGGTTGACGGCCAGTGGCCTGATGGGTGCCTTCCTGGGCTGCAAAGTTCTGCTTTCTCGCCGTTCGACACCCAAGAAATCTCTGCCCGAAGCCTGAAAAACCCCCGAGAGATTCTCCAGAACTCGGGGGAAGCTGTAAAGCTTGCTTTCACCTTAGCAGAGGCCTCCTGTGCCTTTTGGTGTGAATGGCTGAAGTTGAATGGTAAGAAATCCTGACATTTCAGGAGCCCCGTCCAGCAAATCGGTTTTTGAACGGCTTCACCTTAATGAAGGGAATCCTAACCCTTCATTTCATTTGTGAGATGGCGCTCTCAGTGCGGCCTCAGACCCACTGACTACAGTAAAGTCAGCCTTGCTGTCCTGGTTTCCCTGCAGGAAAGACGGCAAGAGGGGCACAGGGTGGTGGGGTCCATGAAACAGAACAGCAATGTGCAACCGGACAGCCTGGACGAGAACCTCAGAGACTTCATCCTGGTGATCATCAGCGGTGGAGGGGTCGAAACCCTGAGGGTCCGCGACATCGACAGGGTGGTCTCGGGCCCCTCCTCCGAAATCAGCTATGTGTATCTGCGTCGGGAAAACAGTGGTGTTCTGAAACTGGTGGTGATTCTGGAAGCTGCCCGTGCCTTCGAGAAACGGTGTCAGAACCTGCTGGCCGCACTGCAGGCCCACAATTCCGACCTGATCAACAAGTTCTTTGCCCCGCCCATGGTGGGGTAACCTCAATCCTTAAAATCAAAACTGGCCTTCCATCAGGAGGCCAGTTTTGCAATGGAATGTTTGCAACAGGCAACAGAAAACTCCCGGAGCGTGCACCCTGTTGACGCTTCGGGAGTGGGGGAAAAGCTGACTTCAGTGTAACGCTGCGGCATGAGTTGAACGTGCCAGTTGCATGTCGGAACTTTCAGGGTTTTACCATGAAGACATCACGCCCATTTCATTTCTTCTACAGGTGAACGTCCACAGGAAAAGAACCTGCATTTGCAGGTTCTTTTCTGAATTCACAGTCCAGTGCTCAGATCAGCTGTTGGCTGCGCGACGGTTGATGTTGGATTCTGCTGCGCTGGTCAGCAACTGGTCGGCCTGTTTCTCTTCGCTGAGGGTGGCCTCCAGAGAAGCGACTGCCTCCTGGTGACCGAGCACTTCAGCCCAGGTGCGCAGGGTGCCGTAAGTGGCAATCTCGTAGTGCTCCACCTTCTGTGCAGCGCCAATCAGGGCCGCATCGAGCACTTCGGGGTCTCTGCCTTCTTCCTGGATGATCTCTTCAGCTTCTTTGATCAGACCGCGCATGGCAGGGCAGGTCTTGGCCTGGGCAGGCTGACCGATGGCCTGGAACACCTGTTCCAGACGCTCTTTCTGCTGGCGGGTCTGTTCGAGGTGCTGCTGGAACAGTTGCTTCAGTTCCTGGGAAGTGGCGGCCTGCTGCATTTTGGGCAGGGCGGTCAGCAGCTGGGTTTCAGCATCATAAACGTCCTGAAGTTGATCCAGAAAAGCCTTTTCAAAACCCTGTGATTGAGAGTGCAGTCCTTTACCATTCTGGTTAAAGCTCATCTTCATACCTCCTGGAATGGGATGACGTGTTTTTCCTGCAGCCGACATGCTGCATGGGCCAGAGCAATTGAAAAAGAAAGTGTGGTGTAAAAGGGGCAGGTCCGCAGAAAAAACCGCTTGAGTGAAAAGACATCTGCTGTTGAACGTCTGCTTTTCACTGCCAGAACCATCTTAAGTTGACCTTTAACCAGAGTTGTCGTGGTTTGCTACAAAGCTTCCCTCAAACCTTGATCGAATCTTGATCAGACGAACATGCATCCCACATGTTTACGCCAGGGCTTCATTCTGGATGGTTTTTGCATCTTCAACTTCCAGAATCCGGTACCCATAAGCATTGATCACCTGCGTGGGACCATCCTGATACTGGATTTTTTTGCCTTCATACTCGTGGATGTGGCCGTGCACCATGTATCTGGGCTGATGCTGGTGCATGAAGTGCGTCAGGTCCGGGCATCCCCGGTGGGCGTAATCCGAGCCTGCATGCTCTCCGAGGGGGGGAGCATGGGTCAGGAAGATGTCGAGTTTGCGGATGCGTTTCATTTTCATCTGCATGCCCAGACGCCACATGCCCACTTTCGCCTGCCAGGGGGTGTAATGGCCGTGATCGCTTTCCCGGTACCGGGGCACTCCACCCCAGCCTGCAATGGTGAGGCCTGCCACCTCCACCACCCGACCATGCACGTTCTCCACCCCTCCGGGGGGCACCAGTTCGTGCTGGTCGTTGAGGGTGAACTCATCCCGGTGGTTTCCTGGAATGTACAGCACGGGCACAGGCAGTGTGGAGGCCAGAAATTCCAGGTAATAGGCGGGAAGATCACCTGCGGCCAGCACCAGATCCACCTCGGGCATGCCCTGGGGAAACCCTTCCCGGTAGACAAAAGGATGGACATGGTCCGCCAGCAACAAAATCCGCTTCATGTGTTCGAGGTATTATAAGCGCTTCCACGGGGGCGAGGTGGTGATGCTTTAAACAAATGCCGAGGGCGCAGAGCCGAGGGCCGAGGGCAATAGAAGCGGATGCTTCAGCTGAAGGGTAGAGCTTGAGAAGCCAGAGCAAGGGTTTTCGAGATTCAGTCAGATCAGGTCTTGATGCCCTCGGCCCCTGGCATCGGTCTAAACCCGGCTGAACTCCCAGCGGTTCTCCCGCACCTCCTGTTTCACCTGTCCGGCTTCCAGCAGTTCTGCGAGGTGGGCACTGACCACACTGCGGTTCAGCAGCACAGAGGCAGGATTGTGCATGTGGATGCCCAGGAGGGTGCAGGTGTGCTGCAACACCTCATCGATGGTGGAGGGCTGTTCCAGTGACTGCAACACAGCGTCCGTGGTGCTCTGGAAGCTCTGCAGGTTCATTTCACACAGGTGCTGAAGGTCACGGCTGGGGTTGCCATGACCGGGAAGGGTGATTTCGATGCCTTCCAGCCCTTTAAGGGTGCGCACACTGTCCTTCTGTGCTTTTGAATCCACGCAGTAGGTCAGCGGGTGCTTCTGCAGCACCTCCTCACCGAACAGGGCATCTGCAGCAAACAGCACACTCCCCATCCTGACCGCATACATCTCGCAGGCGTGGCCCGGCACGGAGATGAGTTCCAGCGGAATTCCGGCAATCTGGGTGAGGCCCGTCTGAGGAATGGACACGGCAGGACTGGCCTTGCCCATCAGAAATTTGCCCTGCAGTTCCTTGATGGGCCGTGCTCCGAACAGGTACAGCGGTTCCAGAATCGGATGCTGGATGATCGCCGATTCCAGCGGAGGGGCAAAAACCTCAATTTCCGGGTGCCTCTGCAGGATCAGGTGGTTCCCGCCGTAATGGTCCGCATGGGAATGGGTGTTCAGAATGGCTGCCGGAGTCAGGTCCCAGCTCTGCAGGGCCTTCAGCAGTTTTCTGGCATGGTCGCTGTCCAGTCCGGTGTCAATGATCAGGCACTTGCCATAAACGTCCTCGATGATCCCGATGTTGACGCCACCCGGAAAATAATGGATGCCGGGCTCCAGGGTGATCAGGTCAGGCATAACGGTCCTCCATGAGTTCTCGTGCGGTCATGCGCTGCACCTGCATGTCCCGGTGGTACGGGTGAATCTCGCGGGAAGGCAACTCCATCACCACAAAACGGTCGCTGTGGAAGCCCCCGAGGTCCAGAAAATACGCATCATCTTCCAGAAGGATCGGATGGGAAAAGGGTGTGTGCCCGTGCACACTGTAGAACACATTGTCTGGAAGGGGTTGCAGCTCGTGCAGGGTCGGTCTGTCCCAGATGTGGTGGTCCCCGATGATCTGGTTTTTGCCCTCCGGGGTGGTGCCAAAACGGGGTCTGGCGGCATGGGCGATCAGGGCGTGGTGGTGCACCGTGTAATCCAGCGCATTTTCACGAATCCATTCCAGGTCGTCTTCAAGTTCTGTGCCCCGGAAATCCTTTTCGCGTTGCAGGCCATAACTGCGCAGGGTGGACAGCCCACCATTGGCAATCCAGATGTAAAAGACCTCGGTGCTGCCGTCCAGGATGCCTTTGATGGCGAGGTCCTCATGGTTGCCCATGCACAACTCGGCCCGGCGAAAATCCACGAGGGCCCGCACCTTCTGCACCACACTGGCAGAATCCGGCCCCCGATCCATCAGGTCTCCCAGAAAAACATAATGGTGCTCTGGAAAAGTTTCGACCACCCACTTCAGGTGATGCAGGTTGCCATGAAGGTCAGGAACGACCAGAATCTTGTCTCTGTGCATGATGACTCCTGATCGGATGGTTTGGAGTCAATCATACGCCCCGGACCTCCCTGATTCCAGTCATGATCGCTGCAATGGGCAGAAGGCAGAAGGCAGAAGGCAGAAGGCAGAAGGCAGAAGGCAGATGTAGGGGCGTAGCGTGCCAGCAAAACATGGATGGTGTTTTGCGCATTGGGCACAAGAGGCGTGCTACGCCCTGTTGGCAGAAAGGTTGACCTTATGGCCCCTGCACGGTCAGGCTGAACTGGTCAAAGAGGCTGGACCTCAAGAGGTCCTGCACCTCCTCCAGGGTGACCTTCTGGATGGCCTGCACGGCCTCCTCGGTGCTCAGGTAATGCCCGGTGTAGAGGTGTTCCAGACCCAGGTGGAACAGGCGGTTGTAGGGGGTCTCGAAGCGCAGGGCGGACTGCAGGGCCAGTTTGTTGCGGGCACGGGAAAGCTCGGCCTCACTGAGGTTTTCGCGGGCTTCTTCAATCACTTTGCGGAACACCTGAAGGGCTTCTTTCGCTTTTCTGGGGTGGGTCGAGATGAAGGCTTCGAGGTAGCCGATGCCGTCTCCATCCACATGGCTGAAGGTGGCCTCGTCGGCCAGACCGACATGCACCAGGGCCCAGTGCAGTCGGCTGTTTTCCCCTCCCAGCAACTCTGCAAGCACATTCATGGGGATGCGTTTTTCATGGGTGGCCGCGAGGCCGCATCCCATCAGGGCCATGCTGGTGCGGTTCAGCTGTTTTTCCCTGAGGGTTTTTGTTTCAAAAGTGGGTTTGAACTCCGGGTATTTGCGGTGCACCTCGCGGGGGGTCCAGCGTGCGGTTTCATCTGCAAGCTGTGACACCACCTGATCCCAGTCGAACGCTCCGGTCACGGCAAAAATCAGGTTGTTGGGGGCGTACAGGGTCTGGAAGTACTCCCGCATGGCGTCCACCTGCAGGTTGCCCACGGTCTCCGGGGTGCCCAGCACGCTGCGGCCCAGGGGATGTGCCCCCCAGAAATGTTCTCTGGCAGCATCAAACAGGCGGGTGATGGGGTCATCCTGGTACATCTGGATTTCTTCCAGAATCACCTGTTTTTCCACCTCGAAATCCTCAGGTCGGAATGCGGGTTTCAGCAGTTCGGTGAGGAGGTGCTGCAGGGCACTGGAGTGCTCTTTCAGCACTGCCGCGTGGTACACCGTCACTTCTTCGCTGGTGAAAGCGTTGTAGTTTGCCCCCAGCGCATCGAACTGGTGGTTGATCTGCTGGGCGCTCATTGTCTCGGAGCCCTTGAAGAGCATGTGCTCCAGAAAGTGAGACACCCCGTTCAGTTCGAGGGGTTCATCTCTGGAGCCTGCACGGGCCAGGAAGCCCATTGCCACACTGAGGGCTTCTGGATTTTTCTCTCCGATGACTTTCAGGCCGTTTGGCAGGGTGGTTTCAAGAAACATGCAGGGCCTCCTGTCCGAGGGTGAAAAGCCCCAGAAGTTCCGGGGTCCAGCCTTCCAGCGTGGCCTGCACCTGCTCAAGGGTGACTTTTTCCACGCACTGCTGGATCTCTTTCAGTGAGCGCACATGCCCCAGACGCCACAGGTCACGGGCCATCTGGGCAGCACGGGAACGGGAGTTCTCGCCGCTCATGATCAGGTCGCTCAGGACCCCGGTGCGGGCGTGCTGCAGTTCTGCTGCGGAAATGCCGTTCTTCAGGCCAGCGATGACCTCCAGGGTCACCTGCAGGGTTTCCCGGGCTTTCCCAGGCGAACTCGAAGCGTAGGTCTGCAGGTAGGCCACATCCCGGATCACCTGAATGCCCGCATGCACCCCGTACACCAGTCCCCGTTTTTCACGCACCTCGTCAAAGAGGCGGCTGGAGGAACCTCCCGAGAGCACATTCACGGCCAGCATGAAGGCGTACCATTCGGGATCACTGGGTCTGAACGCCGGGTGGGCCAGCAGAATGTGGGTTTGCTGGGTGGGGCTGGGCTGGTGCATTTGAAAAGGGGGATTCAGGTGGGCTGTGGGAAATTCAGGAGCAGCTGCCTGCCAGTCCCCAAAGATGGAATTCACGGTGTCCAGCAGCCTTTCCCAGTCCAGAGGCCCCACCACCGTCAGCACCGCCCCTTCCAGAGACAGGCGACCTGCATGTTTGACAGCATCCCGATGGCGGATGCTTTTGAGGCTTTCCGGGGTGCCACTGGCGTAATGCCCGTAGCCTTTCCCGAGCAGGGCTTCCCGGAAGAGCAGCTGGGCCTGGTCTGCAGGAGAGTCCTGCATGGTCTCCAGATCCGCCAGGGCCAGGGCTTTCAGGCTGCGCAGTTCACTGGCCTGCAGCTGCGGTTCGCGCAGAACCACACCCAGCAGGTGCAGCACCGCCTCAAGGTGC
This sequence comes from Deinococcus cellulosilyticus NBRC 106333 = KACC 11606, assembly GCF_007990775.1. Classification (NCBI taxonomy): domain Bacteria; kingdom Thermotogati; phylum Deinococcota; class Deinococci; order Deinococcales; family Deinococcaceae; genus Deinococcus; species Deinococcus cellulosilyticus. The sequence goes on from NZ_BJXB01000005.1 coordinate 11,111, forward strand.
TCGGGCAGGCAGGAGGTCTTGAACGGCATGTGCTCGCTGCTCACTCCACCACTGCCGCGTCCGGTGGACAGGTCATCCAGGCGGTTGAGGAGGTCCTGGGCAGAGTAAGGGCCTGCCCCCCGAAAAATCCACTCGGCCACCAGGGCACTGAGGCCCGCTTTGCCTTCCGGGTCCAGGGCGCTGCCAAAAGGCAGGTGCAATTCCAGGCTTACGCCGAGGGTGGAACGCTCTTCCAGAGCAAGTCGAAAACCATTGTTGAACCTGTGGGTATGAATGCCATTCACTGACTTTCAAGTTTACAGTTTACAGTTCACAGTTCACAGTTGGGGGGGCACAGTTGGGTGGGGGAGACCAGAGCGCCTGAGATGAGAGTGCTCTTTCGGTGGCTGTCAGCTTTCAGCATCAATGCACATGCCTGCTTTCATCGAAGCAAAGAGACGGATGCTTTTCAATACAGTTCAAACCTTCTGGTGTTCTGCTGCGAAAGCACAAGGTGAGCTTTGGCTGATGGCTGATCGCTGACCGCTCAGCTTCTGCCTGTGAGCCTCACCAGCAACCCTGCAATCTGGGCAGGCCCTTCTTCCTCTGTTCGGCAGGCCACACCCAGTTCCAGTTCTCCCAGATCAGGGATGGGGCGGGTCGTGAGTCCTGGTGGCAGATTCTCCACCATGAACGAGGAGGTGAGCCACAGACCGGTTCCCTGTTCCACCATGGCCTCTGCAGTCTCAGCCTGGCTGGGTTCATAGGCGATTTCAGGATGGATGCCCAGACCGTGTAAAGCTTCCAGTGCAGGATGGGGTGCAGATGCTGGTTGTGCCAGCAGCAGGAGAGGTTCACTGCGCAGGCTCTGGGGGGGCACGGTGGCTTCAGAGGCCAGAGCATGGGTTTCTGGAAGGACCACCACCCAGTGACCTGTTTTGAGGGTCTGGCAGGCCAGGGTGTCATCCTGCAACTGGGTCAGGAGCCCGACGGCCACATCAATCTCCCTGTTCAGAAGGGCTTCTCGCAAGTCCTGTTCAGGAAGGCTGGTGCGAGAGAGGTTCTGCCCGGACTGGGTCAGCAGCATCGCCAGCAAAGGAGACAGAAAAGGCTCCATCTCTGGTGCATGGTACCCCAGTCGGACCTGTTCCTGCATGGCCTCTCCCACCTCCTGCACCTGCTGGAACAGCTGCAGGGTGTCTTTCATGAGCTGGCTTGCTCCGCGCAGCAGCAGGTCCCCGGCAGGGGTGAGCTCCATCTGGTGGGGGTTGCGGACCAGCAAGCTCACCCCGAGCATCTCCTCAAGGGTACGGACCTGTTCACTGAGGTCCCACTCGCTCAGGGCGACCTTCTGGGCAGCCCTGGAAAAATGCAGTTCTTCTGCAACGGCAATGAAGTAACGCAGGTGTTGCAGCTTCAGGCGATCAAGCATGGGAACATGCTAGACCGAGATGGACGGGTGTTGTGTGGGAAATGGAGGGTTTACAGTTCACAGTGGTGAGTGGAGGGTCTTTGCATTAAAAAAGAAGCCAGAACGGCTCTGGCTTCTCTGAATTTCGCTGTCTACTGTAAACTGTGAACTTCATCTGACGGCATGGCCGTGCAGCCTGCCTGATCTCCCATTTCAGGAGATCACCACTTTGTTCTTCCCGGTGCTCTTGGCGTCCCGCATGGCTTCCATGGCGAGGCGCAGCAGGTTCTCGGGTTCGTCGGTCTGGGCGGTGCAGGAGATGCCTGCGCTGACCGTCACCACCAGGTTGGGGGCGATGCTGGTCCAGTCATAGGCTTCCACGGCATTGCGCACCTTCTCGCAGGTCTGGTAGGCCGCGAGGTCCACGGTGTTCAGCATGACCGCCACGAGTTCCTCACTGCCGTAACGGGCCAGGATCGCCGCCGGGCCGATTTCTTCCTTGAGGATGTTGGTGAAGGCCTTGATCACATCATCCCCGATCTCGTAGGAGTAGCTCTCGTTGATGGTGCGCAGGTTGTCAATGTCGAAGGCCGCGAGGCTCAGGTAGGTGTTGGTCCGCTGGGACTTCTCGATCAGGAAGGGAAGCTGCTGGTCGATGTAGCGGCGGTTGTACAGGCTGGTCATGGCGTCGCGGGTGTTGGCGTCGATCTGGCCGCGCACGTCGGTGACTTCCTGGCGGGAACGGGCCTCGAGTTCCTTGTTGCGGGTTTCAAGCTGCTTGACCTTGTCCTGCAGAGTCTCGATCTGCGCCAGGCTGGAGTCCTGCAGTCTGGCGTAACCCCACTGGGACCAGCCGGAGATGGGAAGTTTGCTGCTGGCATCCGACCATTCCAGCGAGACATTTTCGTTGGAGAAGTTCTTGATGTTGACTTCGCTGCGCTCCACATTGCGTGGACCGGGCAGTTCGGTGCGTGGGGGGTGCCCCATGGTCATGGAGGCGGGCATTCCGGTGATGCGCTCAGCTTCACGGTTCCAGTAGGCAATGTTGCCTTCATTGTCGGTGGCGACCACCGCCAGAGGCAGGGACTGCAGCAGCAGTTTGATGCGGTATTCGGCGTCGCTGACCTGACGCTGGGCTTTTTCAAGCTGCTCCTGCAGGGCTTCGAGGTCACTGGCAGGTGCGGAAGCAGCAGGTGTTGCGGTGCTGGCTGCAGGGGCACTGGTGGGGGTCTGTGCAGGGGCAGCTCCACTTTCATCGAAGGAGATGGTCTGGGACAGTTCAAGCTGCTGTTTGGCCCGGTTGCTGTCGCCCATCAGCTCGAAGACCATGCTCAGTTGCAGGTGGGCCTGCGAGGTGAAGTCCTCGTTTTTCTGGTCGCGGGCAAGGTACAGGGCACGCTGGGTGTATTCCAGCGCCACATCGGCACGTTTTTTGTTGATGTGCACGCGGCCCAGACCCATGAAGGCACTGTAGGCGGCTTCCCACACTTGCGGGTTGGCCTGACCGTTGTAGTTCAGGCGCAGGCTCTCGCTGTAATAGCGGGTGGAGGAATCGTAGTGCTGCAGGTCCGCGAGGGCGGAACCCAGAATGCTCAGGGCCTCTGCGGTGTAGGCATCCAGACCGTTGTCGTGCAGGGTGCGGATCAGGTGCTCGCTGTAGCGCATGGGGTTGGGCACGGCATCTGCATAGGCAGACTGCAGGGCATCTAAGGCCTTGGTCTGGCCTTGCAGCAGGTTCTCCAGGCGGCGGTCAAAGCGCGGGGTGGCCTTGGTTTTGGGGGCTGCACCTGCATCCTGGTTCACCCGGTCAATTTCCGACAGGTGGTAGGCTGCGCGTTTCTCGTCTCCCATCTGCCTGAAGATTTCATGCAGAAGCTGGTGGGTCTGGGCGGTGCGGGCAGTGTCCTTGTTGTCTCTGGCGAGGAACAGGCCACGCTGTGCGTACTCCAGTGCCACATCGGTGCGGTTCTGTTTGAGGTTCAGGTACCCGAGCGACATGAAGGTCTGGTGCGCCACAGGCCAGTCCTTGGGGTTGGCTCCACTGGTGTAGTTCAGGCGCAGGCTCTCGCTGTAGTAGCGGGGAGCGAGGTCCTCGCGGGACTCTCCGACCACCATGCCGAGGGTCAGGAAGTACCGTGCCCCCTGGTCCTGCAGGCCGTTGTCCTGCATCACTTTCAGGGCATGCTCGATGAACACCAGGGGAGACTGGAAGGCCTCTCCGAACTGGGCAGCCAGAGTGCGATTGGCCGCCTCATGGCGGAGCACATCGGCCAGGCGGTCATCGTAGGGGACGCTGGGGGCACTGGGCTCTTCTTCCCGCTGCATGGGAAGCGAAGCCTGCTGCGTGTACATCATCGACTCGGCGAGGTGGAAGGTGGCCCTCTCCTCGTTCCCGAGGCTCTCGAAGATGTCCGAAAGCTGGTAGTGCGCCAGGGATTTGTACTGCATCACGCCGTTGTGGTCTGCGAGCATCAGGGCTTTCTGGGTGAATTCCAGGGCAGCTTCGGTCTGCTTCAGTTCCAGACACACCCGGCCCAGTTCACGGAACGCCTCGAAAGCCAGTTGCCAGTTTTGCGGCTCACCCTTCTGGTAGTTGCGCCCGAGGCTTTCACGGAAGTACCGCTGGGCCACCTGGGGGTGACCGGAGTCCACCATCACGAAACCCAGGGCGTTCAGCCAGGCGATGGACTGCTGCCCCTGACCGTGCTGTTCCAGAGCCTGCAGGCTCCGCTGGATGTAGGCAGGTGGGTCTGCGAGGGCCTGACCGAAGTTCTCCTTGACCAGAGACACCAGGTTCGGGTGCTCCCCTTCGCTGAGCACATCCTCCAGCATCGGGTGGTAATCCAGACTGGCGGTCATGGTGGCCAGGGAAGGTGCCGGGGGCTGCCCGTCTGCGGTGCGACCTGAAGCTTCCAGGTACCTGCGGGCACGGTCCTGGTTGCCCATCTTCACGAAAAGCTGGTACAGCAGGTAATTGGTGTCCGAGAGGCGCGACTGGTCGCTGCGGGCCTGGGCCAGTTGCAGGGCACGCTGGGTGAAATCCAGCGCCACGTCCGTGCGGTCCTTGCGCAGGTAACTGACCCCAAGGTCGTGAAGGCTCTGAAAAGCCACCTCGTAGGAGACGGGTTCTGGACCGATGAAGTTGCGTTTCAGGCTTTCGGTGAAATAACGGATCGCGGCATCCAGATGACCATGTTCCAGCATCACTTCGCCCAGACGCTGGAAGACACCGCCTCCCTGGGCAGCCAGGCCCGTCTGGTCCAGCACTTCCTGCACGTGGGTGGCGTAAGCTGCCACGTTGCTGGCGGCTTCTGGATAGCGGGACCTGAGGGCTTCAGCCGCATTGGTTTGGTTGTTGAGGAGCTGCCTGAGTCGGCTGTCAAACTCCGAGGGGTACTGTTCCATGCGTGTGATGTCTCCTGGGTGATCCTGATTCGTGCGGCATGCGGCCTGGGTGATCCTGGAGGGAGCGCTTCTGCACTGCCCTGGAGTCCCCGTGCTTTTCCAGACCTCTGAGGGTATTCTAGCAATTTTTTCTGCGGTGCACAGGACTTCTTTCCGTTCTGGCATCGTTACAGATCATTTACTTCTGGTCTGGATTTTCGCCCGCTTGCGGTAGTGTTTGCCAAACCGCTGCACATCCTTGAACCCTCTGGCATTGAGCTGGTAGTAGGTGAGTTTCCCCTGCCGCTGTGGGGCCACCAGACCCGCCTGGGCCAGCAGTTTCAGGTGGTGGCTGATGGTGGGCTGTGACAGGCCCAGCAGGTCCTGCAGGTCAGCACTGCACACCCCAGTGGGGCTTTTCAGGCGTTCAGGGTCCGGCTCGGCCAGGAACATCACGATGCGCAGCCGGTAAGGATCGGACAGGGCTTTAAAAACGCTGCTGACTTGCTCCATGGTGCCTCATCAGGTGCAGAAAACCGCCCGCGTGTCTCTGCGCGGGCGGTGGGAAATCACTTGCGACCAAAGCCACCGGAGGGCGGAGTGGGCGGGGTCTGGGTGCCACGTCCCAGGCTGGTGGGTTGCTGGGTGGGTGCAGACATGCCACGACCAAAGCCAGCAGGTTGCTGGGGCTGGGCAGCCGCAGCAGCAGCTCCAGGGACCTGGGGGAGGGTGACACTGTCACTTTTGAGCAGACGGTTGTACTCCTTGGCATCAACAGCACGCTCGTTGCCCATTTCCTCGGTGATCACACCACGCTTGGCGAGGCTTGCCAGGCAGGCGTCCATGGTGACCATGCCGGACTGCATGCTGGTCTGCATGATGCTGGTGATCTGGAAGCTTTTCCCTTCGCGGATCAATGCACGGATGGCCGGGTTGGCAATCATGACCTCATAGGCGATCACACGTCCATCCCCACCTTTTTTGGGCATCAGTTGCTGGGTCACGATGCCCACCAGGTTGTTGGCAAGCTGCACGCGAATCTGCTCCTGTTGCTCTTCAGGGAACACGTCGACGATACGGTCAATGGACTCCGGCGCACTGTTGGTGTGCAGGGTTCCCATCACCAGGTGTCCGGTTTCTGCAGCGGTCACTGCAGCCTTGATGGTTTCGTAGTCACGCATTTCGCCCACCAGAATCACATCGGGGGCCTGACGGAGCACGGCACGCAAGGCGTTGTTGAAGTCCCAGGTGTCAGCACCGATTTCACGCTGGTTCACGATGCTGTTTTTGTGGGGGTGGGTGAACTCGATGGGGTCCTCAATGGTCACAATGTGCTTCTTCTTGTTCACATTGATCCAGTCGATCATCGAAGCCAGGGTGGTGGATTTGCCAGAACCTGTGGGACCGGTCACCAGCACCAGCCCACGGGGTGCGGATGCCAGCTCCAGCAGGGTGTCGGGCATGCCCAGTTCAGAGAGGCTTTTCACCTCGGTGGGAATCAGACGGAGCACCCCACCCACCACGCCCTGCTGCATGAACACGTTCACACGGAAACGGCCCAGGTTGCGCATGGCAAACGAGAAGTCCATCTCGCGCTTCTCTTCAAAGATCTTCTGCTGGCGTTCGTTCATCATGCTGTACATGATGCGTCGCGCGTCCACAGGGGTGACGTCTTCAAAGTCTGCGCCGGTGTACTGGCCGTGAATCTTGAACTGGGGGGGAATCCCCACGGTGATGATGATGTCCGATGCTTTTCTTTCTACGGAATACCGCAGGATTTCTGCCAAATCTAGAGCCATAGTTGTCCTCCAGGCGATGCTGTTCCCATTGTAGCTTTTCATACGTGCAAAATTCTTACTGAAATGTAATGACCTTCAAACAAAGAGAAATTCTTGTGTCAGAAACAAAAAAGAAGAGGGCTCTGCCCTCTTCTTTTTTGTTTCTGATCACTCGTTGGTGTTCCCCAGAATCTCTTCCAGGGTGGTCATGCCCTGCAGGGCTTTTTCAAGGCCGTCGGTTCGAAGGGTTTTCAGGCCGGAGTGCTGCATGGCAATTTCTTTGATCTCTGTGGCAGCTTTTCCGGTGTTGATGCCTTTTTTGACGTGCTCATCGACCACCAGAAGTTCGTGGATTGCCATGCGTCCCTTGTACCCGGTCTGGTTGCACTTGGCGCAGCCCGTGCCCCGGTACAGGGTGGCATTTTTGATGTCTTTTTCCTGCAGCCCGAGTTTGCGCAGCACTTCGGGGTCTGCACTCACGGCCACCTTGCAGTTCTGGCAGACCCGGCGCACCAGACGCTGGGCCAGCACCCCGATCAGTGCGGCAGAGATGTTGAAGCTCTCCACGCCCATTTCCTCCAGACGGGTGATGGCACCGGGAGCGTCGTTGGTGTGGAGGGTCGCGATCACCAGGTGTCCCGTGAGGGCGGCTTCGGTGGCGATCTGGGCGGTTTCACCGTCACGGATTTCCCCGACCATGATGATGTCCGGGTCCTGACGGAGGAAGGATCTGAGGGCCCGGGCGAAAGTCATTCCGGCCTGCACGTTCACCTGCGTCTGGTTGATGCCAGGAATTTCGTACTCCACCGGGTCTTCCACGGTGGTGGTGTTGCTGTCCGGTGTGGAGATGCGCTTCAGGATCGAGAAGGTGGTGAAAGACTTCCCTGAACCCGTGGGGCCGGTGATCAGGAAGATGCCGTAGGGTTTTTCGATGGTGTCGATGAAGCGCTGGTAGTTGTGCTCACTGAAGCCCAGTTGCTCGACTTCTGGGATGTTGGAGGCTTTCTGCAAGAGACGCATCACGATCTTCTCGCCGTACACAGTGGGGAGGGTCGAGAGACGCAAGTCGAGGTCAATGGCCCCTTTGCGGAAGCGCACACGTCCGTCCTGCGGAATCCGGCGTTCTGCGATGTCCAGGTTCCCGAGGATCTTGATGCGTGCTGCAATGCTGTTGGCTGCACTCTTGGGGAGCTCCTGGTACTCGCGCAGGGCACCGTCCACCCGGAAGCGCACTTTCAGGGAGGTGGGATTGGGCTCGATGTGGATGTCTGAGGCTTCCTGCAGGGCTGCTTCACGGATGATGGTGTCCACCACCTTCACGATGGCGTTGTCATCCAGGGCATCGAGAACGCTGTTTTGCTCTTCCTTGGCTGCATCTTTGCGCATGGCAGCCAGTTCTTTGTTCAGAGAAGAGATGTCGGTGTTGCCGTGAATGCGCTCAATGATCTTCAGGATGTCTTTTTCCTGTGCGACCACCGGAATGATTTCACGCCCGGTCATGACCCTGAGGTCGTCAATGGCGAAGATGTGCCGGGGATCTTTCATGGCGACCACCAGCGCGTTCCCCTGCATGCGCAGTGGGATCACGGTGTAGCGGCGTGCCGTGGACTCCGAGACCATCTGGGCGACAGCAAGTTGCACCTGGGCTTCGTTGAGGTTCACATACTCGTACCCGAGCTGCAAGGCCAGGGAACGGGCAATGGTTTCCTCGCTGATCTTGCCGGACTGCACCAGCGTGTCTTCCAGGCGGGTGCCGCTGGATTTCTGGTTGGACAGTGCAGATTCCAGGTCTTCGACTTTCAGGTACCCCAGGTCCACCAGGATTTCCCCGAGGGGCTTGTTGGAGCGGGTGCGCCGCTGGATGCTGAGGCCTTCCAGCAGCTGTTCACGGGTGATTTTGCCCTGTTGCATCAGGGTTTCGCCCAGTGCACTCTTCTCGGGGTAGAAGCGCTCGATCAGTTCCTGCAGGGCGAGGGGCAAAATCAGGGCCAGTTTGACCGGGCGACCCACTGCAGCCTCAATGTCTGCACGGTTGCGGAAATCAGAACTGCCCACCAGCAGGGCTCCCGAGTGCTCTTCCAGAGGCACGGCCTGCAGACGGATGGAATCCGAGCGCAGCATGTGCCCCAGCACTTCATCGCTGGGCTCGTAATCTTTGGGGTTGCGGATGAAGGGCACGCCGGCATGCTCGGAAAGCACCTCGTAGAGTTGCTCTTCCGAGATGTACTTCATGCGCACCAGCACGCGCCCCAGCGGTTCACCGGATTTCTGCTGTTCGGAGAGGGCCTCGGTCAGCTGGGTTTCTTTGATGAACCCGCGCCTGAGCATGATCTGCCCGACTTTGGCCACCTCGGAATGACCGATGTCGGTCACCTCAGGGATGGACAGGTTCAGTTCCGGGTAGTGCTTGGCAATGGCCCACTGCAACTGGGAGCGCAGGCCCTGGTAAGGCTCCACCGAGTAATTGGTGTCGTCCTCCACGGTCTCCAGAGACATGTTGTGGAGGGGGTCCAGAAATGCAACTTTCAGAATGCGTCTGGCATGGTCCGCAGCAAAAGGAAATGCATTGTGCTGCTGCGCCGTCTGACCGGGCAGCAACTGGTATGCAGAGGGGTCCAGGCTCTCCTTGAGGAGGTCAATCAGGGGGATGCCCAGATTCTCCTCGATCACCTTGGCAATGCGACGTTCACTGACGATGTTGTGTTGAATGAGAATGTCACTCAGGCGTCCGCCACCCATGGCGGTGTGCGCCTCAATTGCCCGGTGCAGGTCTTCATCGCTGATCAGACCCTGCTCCAGCAGCATGGCTCCCAACCTACGGTCACTGATGCTCAAACTCATCTGGCGTTCTCCTTCAAGAAGTGCAGAACCAGGCGTTCCAGTTTTCTGGTCACTTTGGTGTGCGGCAGGGCGTTGTCACTCAGGGGTGACACCATCACTGTGCGCATGCCTGCCAGGTTCCCACCCAGCACATCTGTAAACAACTGATCTCCCACCATCGCCACCTGCTCCGGCGGAAGTCCAAGTGCCTTTAGGGCACGCCTGAAAAACTTGGGGAGCGGCTTGGCAGCCAGACCCACCCCGGGAAACAAGAATTCCCGCACCCAATAGTCCACCCGATCATGCATGGCGTTGCTGACCATGTACAGCTTCACGTCAGATGCATGCATGCATTTGACCCAGTCCTGAATTTCAGGGGCTGTCTCGTTGCTCTTATAGGGTACCAAGGTGTTATCCAAATCCAAAATCAGACCCTTAATGTCCCACTCTTGCAGGAAGTCCGGCGAGAGTTCGGTCACATGGCGCACCATGAAAGTCGGTCTCAATGGTTTGAAAATGCGTTTCACTGTCCAATCACCGCCCACATCCTGCCCGTCACTCCAGCATCACGGCGGTAAGAGAAAAACTCGGGTTCTGTTGAGCAGCGGCCAGCAGTCCAGATCTGCTCTGGCTGGAGTCCAGCCTCCTCAAGCACAAAGACGTTGGCAGCAAGCAGGTCCAGATGGTGGTCTCTCTGCAGGCACTGTGCAGGAAAACCTTCCCGCATGAACTGGTCTGCCACATCCTTCCCCACCTGGTACTGCGAAACAGAGATGCCAGGTCCAATCGCTGCCCGGGTGTGCTTCAGCTCTGCCCCGAGGTCCTGCATGGCCCTGAGGGTGCGCTGCGCGATTCGGCCCACGGTGCCCCTCCAACCAGCATGGGCAGCCCCGATCACCCCATTCACCGGGTCATGAAACAGAATGGGGTAGCAGTCTGCTGTTCCAATGGCCAGCACCACACCCTGATCCCGGCTCACCAGGGCATCCCCGGTCTGCACCCCTGGATGGGCCTGCACCACATCACAGGAATGCACCTGGTTCAGGCGGGCCACCTGTTCGGGCCTGAAACCCAGTGCCGCCAGACCCAGACGGCGGTTTTCTTCCACCTGTGCAGGATCATCTTGACGGTCATCGAAGTTGAGGCTGTCAAAAGGGGGCAAAGACACTCCGCCTTTGCGGGTGCTGAAACCGTGTTGTGCTGGAAGCTGCTCTGAAATCAACCACATGGACAGACTGTATTCTATCTAAAATTTTGTTACACAAAGTTTAAATCGCTCTTTTTTGACCTGACGCACAGCAAAAAAACCTGGACTTTGCAGGTGGATCTCATGGGAAGGCGTGGTAACCTACCTTACATGATTGGAATTGATCTCTCAGGCAAAACCGCTCTGGTGATGGGTGTCACCAACAGTTACTCTCTGGGCTGGGCCATTGGCGAAAAACTGCTGCAAGCCGGTGCAAAGTGCATCTTCAGTTACCAGGGGGAGCGCCTCAAGCCTGCCCTGGAAAAACTCCTGGCCCCCTATGAGGGAACCCTCACCGGACAGTGCGATGTCACCAATGAGGCGGAACTCGAATCCCTCTTTGCCCAGATCAAAGCGGAGTTCGGTTCTCTGGACTACATTGTTCACGCCGTTGCTTACGCCCCCCGTGCCAGCATGGAAGGCCGTTTCGTGGACACGACCCAGGAAGACTGGAACACTGCCCTGTCCGTCAGTGCCTACAGCCTGGTTTCCGTGGCCCGTCACGCCGAGCCTTTGCTCAATGAGGGCGGCAGCATCGTCACCCTCACCTACTATGCCAGCCAGAAAGTGGTCCCCAAGTACAACGTGATGGGCATCGCCAAGGCCGCTCTGGAAGCCTCCACCCGTTACCTCGCCTATGAACTGGGCAGCAAAAATGTGCGTGTGAATGCGATCTCTGCAGGCCCCATGCGCACTGTGGCCGCCAAGAGCATCCCTGGTTTCACCAGCATGCTGTCCAAAGCCGCAGAAATGGCCGCCCTGAAACGCAACGCCACCAGCGAAGAGGTGGGCAAACTCGGCCTCTTCCTGCTCTCCGACCTGTCCAGTGGCATCACCGGTGAAACCACCTACGTGGACGCTGGTTACAACATCATGGGCATGTCGTTTGAGTGATTCACCAGCAAAAACATTTCTCTGATGCCCCGTATGGGGCTTTTTTATTGTTTGGGTGGGCTGTGTCAAGTTTATGGTACTCTCGGAGAAAAGGTGAAAAGATGAAAAAAATGTTCTTGATGGTGGGCCTCACTGTTGGTCTGTTTGCGTGTGCCCCGGCAGCTTCAGAGTCGCCCAAATCCGACACACAATTGGTGCTGATGGATGAAGAGGGCAAAGCGGTAAAAACCCTTACTGTTGAGCAAGATGGACTGGAATACAGATTTGAACCTGTTCTGTTTCTCTACATTGGTTTCAAAGTCTCAAACCACAATCCTTACCCTGTCCAGCTGTTATGGAACAACTCTGAAATCAGTTCATCCACCATGCCCTCCACCTCACTGTACTTGGAGAAATATGGGACAGATCTGGATCAGCGCTCTGAGCCTCAGATCCTTGAAGGGCACACCTCGACTGAGCTGAAAGTTGCTCCTCGCAGCCAGATGCAGATTTCAGAGATCAAGTTCAATGGTCCTGGCTTCACAGGCCAGCCCCAGAAAATTGTGCTTCCCAGCCCCTTTCTCTCGGAAACCGATCCTGTCACTTTGAAGCTGGTCTGGAACTTTCAGGGAGCCGTACGAACCCACAGCTTCAACCTCAAACAGAAGATCGTTCGGACCACACCCTGACCAACTGGGTGTCCGCTTTCTTTTTTCAGTTTTCCCTCAGAAGTTCTCAGAACGTGCTCAGTGACCTTCAGAGAAGTTTCAGTGCCCCTGATTAAGCTGTAGACATGCAAGACTTATTCAGGAGGTCATGATGCTCTTTCTGATTTCACTCACTGCAGGACTTTTATTCGGAGCCCTCATTTTCATGCTGATCATCGCACTGGATAAAATGCTGAACCATGCCCATCAAAATTTCTTTAAAATGAAATCTCAAGGTCAACGTACGCTGCGCACTCCTTTCTTACATGCAAGACCCATCAAACTTCCCAAACTGATCTGATTGAAAACAAATTGAAACCCCCACCCTGGAACAGGTGGGGATCTTTTTTTGGACTGCTTGTGGTGCTGTTTTGTGCGGTGTTCTGCAGTGCAACTCAGTGGAGAGGCGAAAAGATCACTTCGAGAAAATGCACGTCTTTGTCGGTGTATACGCCCTTCAGGTCCATGTCTTCGATGTAGGTGACCAGGCACCTGTGCCCATCGACAGCCACGGGTTCTTCGATGTCGTGCGCGTCCAGCAGCATCTGGGCAATGTTGGAATCTGCCAGAACCGCCAGTTTGTCCCTCTGGTCGTATACGTTCACCGTGATGGTACTTCCGAACACTTCTAGGGTCATGCTGCATTCTAGCAAGCCCTGGCTTTCACAAATGTCACCTTGCTTCAAGACTTCAGGGGAGGTGAAGTCCACCCTGCTGCAAAAAGTTGTCCACAGCTGTGCATAACCCTGTGGACAGTTTTAATGTCTAGAACGGGTCTGAGGCCAGCCTGAAGGGAAAGGATCTTTCTCAAAGGGTTGCCCCGAGAAGCCACAAAATGAACAGCACCCGCTCGGATCAAATGGGGGTGCTGTTCATCAGGGAGGAAAGGTAGAACCACTTTACTTTGCGGCCTCAAAACCCAGAGAATCAAATCCCACAGTGTAAATTTCGGCTCAAGGCCTCTTAAGGATTTCTCATTCAGTCCAGTCCGGTCAGTTCCTTGGAGGTGTACCACAGGCGAGCAGCAAGCCCTTCGTCGTAACTGCGCACGCTGGATTTCGCTGGAGCTGCATTCACAAAGTACTTCCCCGAAATGTCTGCCACCTCTGGACTGCTGGCCAGATAAATGCTGGTCCTGGCACCCTGCTCGGGGGTGACCATGATGGGTCTGAAGATTTTGAAGAGTTTTCCCAGCAGGCCTCCTGCATCTTTGCCAAAACCGGTTTTGACGGCCCCGGGATGCAGGCAGTTGCAGGTCACAGAGGTGCCTTTCAGGCGGCGGGCCAGTTCGTAGGTGAACAGCACATTCATCAGCTTGGTGTCGTTGTAGGCCCGAACGGCATTGTACCGGCGTTCCTGGTACTGAAAGTCCGTGAAATCCACATAACCCATCTGGTGGGCAGCACTGCTGACATTCACAATGCGTCCCTGCTCGGCCTTCATCAGGGGGTCGAGCAGCAGGGTGCTGAGGATGAAATAACTCAGGTGATTGAGGGCAATGGTCATCTCGATGCCATCCGGGCTTTCCAGACGCTCGGAGAAGATGGCTCCAGCATTGTTGACCAGCACATCAATTTTTTCGTGTTTGCTCTTGATTTCACTGCAGATGCGCCGCAGGTCATCCTGACTGGCGAGGTCACCAATGTACAGTTCGCAATCCTTTGAGAGGCTTTTGATGGCATCTTTCCCTCTGGCTGCGTCTCTTGCCAGCACCACAACTTTTGCCCCCATGTGAGAGAGGGCCTGCGCTGTCACTTTGCCAATGCCGCCGGTGGCCCCGGTGATCACCACGGTTTTGCCTTGCATACGGTCACGTTACACTTCTCTGGCTTGAGAAGTCTGTGCTTTAAGACCAGAATGGGCAGCCTTGCAGGTCAGGGCTTGAGAAGGGCGTTTACAGTTCACAGTTCACAGCAGACTGAGGGCTCTGGCACAGGTTTTCTCACTGTGAACTGTGTACTGTTGACTGACCAACTCTTAAAGCAGCTTGCGGTACTGCACAAATCCCGACCTGTCCGCAAGGCGGTCATAGAGTTTCATGGCGTCCTGATTGGTTTCGTGGGTCAGCCAGTGCACCCGTGAGCATCCGGCTTCCTGGGCCTGCTGATAGACGTGCTCGATCAATTTGCGGCCCACCCCTTGCCCTCTGCGCTCTCCATTCACGAACAGGTCCTGCAGGTAACAGTAGTTGCCAGACGTCCAGCAGGAACGGTGGTAGATGAAATGCACCAGACCAATGGCCTGATCCCCGTCCCAGGCAAGGGCGGCAAACATGGGCTCTCTGGGGTCCAGAAACCGGGACCAGGTGAGGGACGTGGTCTCAGAGGGAATGTCTGCATGGTAGAACCGCTGGTAGCCTTCCCAGAGCGGAAGCCAGTGGTCATGGTCCTGGGTGTGAATGGGCCGAATCTGGATGGTGTTTTCAGTCATGCCCCCATGCTAAGCGCCAGTGGCCTCTGAGCCGAGAGCCAATTGGACTTCAACTCAGGGGGCCACCTGTGAAGACGTGGGCTGAACCCGCCGCACATGCAAGAGGGCCAGCACCAGGGAGAGGGCAGCCAGGGCCATCGACAGCAGAAAAACCTGCGTGTTGTACCGATCAATGAAAAAGCCCAGCACAAAAGTGGTGAACCCGGGAAACAGCTGCATCCCCACCCCCCCATACACACTGATCAGGAGCTGCCTTGTATGGTTGTCCAGCGTCTGGGAGTACCGCATGAAGGCCAGTTGCATGGTGGCAAAGGTGATGGAGTGAAAACCCTGCGAAAGGATCAGCACCAGATAGCCCGGCTGGCTGAACCACAACCACCAGCGAAAAACCGCCAGACCTGCAGCCAGAGCCGCCACCGTGAAAAAGGGCAGCCGAAAACGGTCTGCCACAAAGAAAGCCAGGGATTCTGCCACCACAGCCACAGCGAACACCCTGGAAAGCTGTGTTCCGGTGAGCCCGAGCCCTTCCAGCAGCACCGAACCAAAATTGTTGTATGCCGCATGGGATGCAGACAGCAGAATGATGGTGGCCAGAACAGGCAGCAGCATGATCAGGCTTGCACGTCTTGACCCCAGCATGGCTTTCGGATTTGCCCCCTGATCTCTGGGCACCTTCTGGAAGGTTACGCTGTTGTTGATGACCTGCGCCAGTACAGTGATTCCCAGCATCCAGAACGGCACCACGGCATAACCCAGGCTGTCCACCAGAGGCCCCATGATCAGTGTGGTGACCAGAAAACTCAGCGAACCCGCCACCCGCACCGGACCATAAGTGGGCTTGATCCCCTTCAGACTGGTGGTGGCAGCAATGTCATTCAGCGGCATCAGGGTCATCATTGCGGCCCCGAGACCTGCAGTGATGATCGGGTACAGGTAAGGGGTTTCTTTGCCCAGCAGAAAGATCAAAAGCACGATCAGCAGAGAGGCAATCCACATCAGACGGTGCAGCCTGCGGTCCCCAATGCGCTCCACCAGTTTTGCCAGAAAGAACGTGCTGAACAGGAAACTGGCAATGGCCGTCATCAGGCTGCCCAGACCGATCACCGCCGTGGGCACCTCAAAATGTCTTGCATACAGGGGCACATACAATGCAAAACTGGCAAAGCCAGAATAGAACACCACATTCCGCAGGGCCAGCAGCAGGTTCATGCGGGTCACCGTGAGATCAGAACGGTACATTTAGCGTTTCGGCCTCGTGGGCAGGGCGGGAAGACGGGACATGACCAGAGCATACCCCCTCCGACTGTGCACAAAACGTGAACTCAGGAGGAACCTGTACAACAGTGAGCCAGATGGCTTAAAGATCCCCCCGACCTTTGCTGAAGCTCAGGGCTGTCCCCCTGAGGGAAAGGGGACCTGGTGGGCGTTTGAGAGCACTTGGGCCAGATCCCCCTGCGCCGCACTGCGTTTGGCGCTGTCCCCTTGTTAAGGGGGATTGTAGGTCGTCTGGGATGACTTCCAGGTCAGTCAAACGACAACCCCCCTTGGTTAAGGGGGGCAGCTTCGAGCAAAGCGAGAAGCAGGGGGATTATTTGCGGTACCGCACCCGCGCAATGGCATCGTGCAGGTGGATGCTTTCCTCGTTGCGGCACTCCACAAAGAAAGCGGCAACTTCGGGCATCTCATAGAGGTCAGCGGCCACCAGGCGCACCATGTCCTCCACGAAACGGGGGTTCTCATAGGCACTCTCGGTGACTCTTTTTTCGTCAGGGCGCTTGAGGATGGGATGCATGCAGGCACTGGCGTTGGTTTCCTCGGCTTCCAGAAGGGCCTTTTTCCAGTCCCAGTCGGTCTGTGCGTCCGTCAGTTCGATTTCTGCGGTCACCACACCCCGCTGGTTGTGTGCGCTGTACTCGCTGATTTCCTTGCTGCAGGGGCACAGGGTGGTCACCATGGCTTTCAGGCCCACTGTGGCCGTGAAGCCCTCCACTTCATCGAAGTGCACGCGCATCATGGCCTCGGCATGCATCAGGCCCGTCATGCCTGTGACAGGAGCAGGACGCTCGTAAAACCAGGGGAAGGTCACCTCGATGGTGGCAGCACTCTGCTTCATGCGGCCTGCAAGTTCCTCGGCGAACTGGCACAGGTGCTTCAGGCTCAGGTCCCAGCCCTGCTGGTGGTACAGGTCGAGTTGCTCGGTCAGGCGGCTCATGTTGATGCCCTTGGAGTTCTGCACCAGACTGGTGGTCAGGGCAAAATTCGCCACGGTGGTCTGCACGGTGGGGCTCAGGGTGGAGTGCACCACTGCAGGATGCTTGACACTGGAAATGCCGACCTGGTCCAGAGCGAACAGAAAGTCTTTCGGGGTGTTCTGCAAATCCACCATTTTTTCTTTTTCGGTGGGTTTGTTGCCAGGAATGGGATCGACAGAGCCGAACAGACGGTGCCGTTCCTGTTTGGAGGGAAGACGGGAGGAACCCTGGGTCAGGGTGGGGTTGTGATTTGCCATGTATGTCTCCTTGAGGAGTGTGTGTTGCGCGCCTCGACCCCGATAAACTTCGGTTGCAAAGCTTGACGGAAAGCTGACACTCAGCTTCAGGTCAGTATAGGGGGATGGAACAGGTGCAATTGTAAAGTGGAGATCAAACTGTTTTCCGATTTCGCGTTCTGGACTACGAAAAATGGTCTAGATCTTCACTGGGTTTGGTGGTCTGGGGAATCTGACCTCAGAACTCTCAGACCACCAGCATCCAACATCAGCAGAGGGGATCTGGCCTCAGCCCTCCCAGACAACATAAGTCCCCCTCAAGAGGGGGACAGTGCAAGCAAAGCGAGCACAGGAGGTCTTACCAGTGCACTTCGCCGAAGGTTTTTTCGCGCTCTGGACCAGTGGCGAACAGCACCACAGGGCACTGGGTGTGTTCTTCGATCAGGTCAAGGTAAGCCTGGGCTTCTTTCGGCAGGGTTTCACGGCTGGTGGCATTTTCGGTGTCTCCCCAGCCTTTCATTTCCCTGTAGATGGGCTGGCCTTCGCTGCCGTATCCCACGCACACCTTGATGGTTTCGAGGCCGGAGAGCACATCCACTTTGTTGATGGCCAGACCATCGAAGCCGTTGAGGTCCACGGCGTACTTCAGCAGTTCGAGGTCCAGCCAGCCCACACGGCGGGGGCGTCCGGTGGTGGTGCCGAACTCATCCCAGGGTTTGCTGCCGTCGCCACGCAGGCGGTGCTCCATCTCCCCGAAGACTTCGGTGGCGAAAGGTCCGTGCCCGACGCGGGTCTGGAAGGCTTTGGCAACCCCATAAACCTTGCTGATGGCCTTGTGGCTCACGCCGGTGCCCACGATGATCCCGCCCACGGTGGGGTGGGAACTGGTCACAAAGGGGTAGGTGCCGTAGTTCAGGTCGAGCAGGGTGGCCTGTGCGCCTTCAAAGAGGATGTTGCGGTTGTCCTTGACGGCCTGGCGCAGCATGGCTCCGGTGTCGGCCACAAAGGGAGAGAGCTTCTCACGGATTTCCTGCAGGTCCTGGATGGCCGCTTCAGGGGAAGTCCAGCCCACTTCTCTGGTGGAGTTGGGTTTGGCCTCGATCAGGTGGGCCAGACGCTCGAGCAGCACAGAGTCGTCTTTCAGGTCGCCCATGCGCACACCCACACGGCGGGCACGGTCCGCGTAAGCAGGTCCGATGCCGCGTCCGGTGGTGCCCACGAAGTCCTTGCGGGCATCCACGCTCTTGTGGTGGGGCAGCACGAGGTGGGCGTTCTGGCTGATGTACAGGGTGGGGTTGAGGCCACCCTCAATCAGGGATTCGCGTTCCTGCAGAAACTTCCAGGGGTCGATGACCATGCCGTCACCGAGGATGCTGACGACACCATCGCGCAGCACGCCGCTGGGAAGCAGGTTCAGTTTGTAGGTTTTGCCTTTGGCCTTGACGGTGTGACCTGCATTGGCCCCCCCCTGGTAACGGGCGACAAAGTGCGCGTCTGGTGAGAGGAAGTCAATGACCTTGCCTTTGCCCTCGTCTCCCCACTGCGCCCCGATGATTGCGATTCCTGGCATGTGTGTGTTCTCCTTCAGTTCGGCTTTGCACCGAGATTTGACCTTTTCAAGCGTGGGCTCACCTGTGCTGCACCCAAATGCTTTGCAGGAATGCAAAAAAAAGCACGGTGACCACGCACCGTGACTGAGTGTAACATGTTCAGGCCTGCCCTTTCAGGAAGGTGTCTACCTGACCCCCTCAGGCACTGCTGTGCCAGACTGTGCAAGCCGGATGGCCCGTTCCAGCATCACGTCTTTTCCGGTGTCCATCAGGGCCAGCAGGTCGTCTTTGACCTGCAGGTCTGGTGTGATGCGCTCGGGGTAGGGCTTTTTGTTGGTGTCCAGGCTGCGGGTGATGGTGATGCTCAGTGCGCCCCCATTGGAGAGTTTGTAATTGTCGGTGGTGGTGTTCATCAGGCCCCGGGTGGGTTCACCGATCACCAGGGCGCGTTTTTGCAATTGCAGGTTGTAGGCAAGAACCTCTGCTGCGGATGCTGTTCTGCGGTTCACCAGAGCGATCACTTTGCCCTTCCAGAATGCTGCAGGGGGAGCTTTATAGATGAAAGGAAGGTAGAGTTTGCCCACCTGTCGAATCTTGCCTTCCCATCCCACCAGATGCACCTGGCTTTTGGGATAGGCGTCAATGAGATCCACCTGCTTCATGAAGGCAGAGGCACTGGAGAGCATCTCATAGACGTAACCTCCAGGATTGTCTCGCAGGTCCACAATCAGGGTGTTCAGCTTTGCATCTGTGGCCTGTTTGACCAGGGCATGGATTCTGGGGCTGATTTTTTCCCAGGCATCAAAATCAGGCACTGTGAGCAGGCCCACTCCAGCAGGAAGGTTCTGGGTGCTCAGGGTTGGCACATAACCTGTCGAGGCCACAGTGCTCTGTAAAGCCAGCTCTTTTTGGCCTGTGTTTTTGCTTTCGAAGGAGACCTTGAAGGGTTTTCCACTCTGAATGGTCTTTTTCAGCAGCTTCTGGTTGGCAGGTGTGCATGGGACACCATTCACTGCGGTGATGGCATCTCCACGCCGCATGCCCGCTTTTGCTGCAGGGCTGCCTTCCTGCACCCGCAGGATCACATGGGCCTGTTTCTCGGGCAAAAAAGCCATGCGCATGCCCACATCGGGACGCTGATCGGTCTGGTCCTGCTTCAGTTGCTCCGGGGTGCGGTATGAGGTGTGCGAATCTCCAAGTTCGGTGAGGAGGTTTTGCAGCGCTCTTTCGGCGTCCTGCCAGGAGCAGCCAGAGGAACAACGGGTCTGGAACTGGTTCTGGTGCTTTTCAACCAGGGGTTTCAGTTTCTCCACCTGATAACCATAATAATTCTTCTGCAGCACGCGGGTGGCTTCATCAAACCACACTGCAGGTGTCCTGGACTTCTGGGCACAGGCGGTCAGCAGGCAGGGCACCAGAAGCAAAGCCATTTTCATGTTCATAAGGTCAATTCAAATTCCTCCAGGGCACGTCTGACCAGTGGGTCGAGCAGGGTACCTGCCCGGGCCGTCAGGTCATCAGAAACCAGAATATCTGGTGTCAGGCGCTCGGGGTAGGGGGTGCCATCTGGACTGGCAGATTTGACGGTGGTGATGACCAGTGCTCCCTGATCAGGCAGGTCAAAAGTCTGCGAGGCGGTGTTCAGCAGTCCTGCAGTGGGCTCCCCGATGATTTTCACGCCGGTTTTCTGCAGGAAGTATGCGAAGTATTCTCCACTTGATGCCGTGTCCTTGTTGACCAGTACAGCCAGTTTTCCATTCCATTCTTCAGGGGAACGGATCGAGTAGAAGGTGGTGGCCAGCACATCATTGACCCGCAACTGCAGGCTGCCCCGGCGGTACTCCAGCCTGCTGACCTCATCTTTCGCCACGCTGAGCACAGCAGGATTTGGAGCAAAAGGTGCGACTGCACTGATCCACTCCATCAGGAGGCCTCCCTCGTTGTTGCGCAGGTCCACGATCAGGGCCTTGAGGTTCCGGGTGTTGGCTTCCCGCACCAGGGCATGCACTTTGGTGCCCACCTCCTGGTAGGCTTCAAAGTCGGGAATCTGCAGCAGTCCCACCCCTTCCGGGAGCCCTGTGCCCGTGGTGAGTGTGGGTAGAGGGGCCTGCATCAGCACTTCTCCCTGCACGGTGAAATTCAGGACGTTGCTGCCTCGTTGGACGGTCAGTTCAAACGGCTGGTTTTTCTGGGTGTACTCGGCAATCAGGTTCCCACCATCTGCGGCGGTTTCCCGGAGATCCTTCCCTGCCACTGCAGTCACCAGATCTCCTGCGCGGATGCCTGCCCGGAAGGCAGGACCATCGTCCCGAACGAACAGCACCACCCGTTCTTTGCTGGGAAGAGGGGCAGTGGTCAGGCCAATTCTGGGGGTGAGGGAACCCTGACCTGCCTGGGCACGATCCCGCTCAACGCTTTCTTCTGGATACAGGTAGTACGTGTGGGGGTCATTCAGGTCACTGAGCAGGTGTTCCAGGGTGGAACGGCCCACTTCCACCGGACAGGTGTCCACCCGGGGTTTGCAGGCGTCTTCAAGCTCCGTCCTGTAGGTGTTGATCAGCGTCCCCAGATTCTGGGTGCTGTACCCAAAGTAGTAATCCTGCAGCACCTTTGTGGACTGGGTGTACAGATCCTCTGCCGGGCTGGCGGCCAGACCGACCCCACCCAGCAACCACCACACTGTCATCTGTTTCCAACGCATGATCCCACCCTCCTGCATCTGGTTGTGCCTGTGTTTTCTGCTCTGTTCTGGAGCTGTTTTTTTGCCTGAATCCCAGAGGCACTGGACCGATGAATGCAGGTGTGGAACCAGTGTATACAGGGTTCACTTACTTTAAACTGAAAATCAGAAAAACATCGTGTCTGCGGTCTCTTATGGAATTCTTTATCCACCTCATCCGCCACAGAACCTGACCTCGCTTTCTGCATCAAAAGGCATGTTAGGCTGGTAACGCATCAGACCGGACAGAACCCTGATGCGTGGCACAGCACCACCTTCTGCTGCTGCCAGGAGTGTGAAATGTGCAAAAACCCTTTCTGATCGGCATCGCCGGAGGCACCGGCTGTGGAAAAACCACCGTCACCGAGCGCATCGTGAGCACCGTGGGTGCAGACCGCGTTACCGTGATTGTGCAGGACAACTATTACCGGGACCAGGCCCACATGGATTTCGAGGAGCGCCTGCAGACCAATTACGACCATCCCGCAGCGTTCGACTGGGAACTGCTGTTCAGGCATCTGGACGCCCTGATGAACGGTGTGGGCATCGACATGCCCACCTACGATTTCGTGGCCTACACCCGCGCTGCAGAGACCATCCACCTGAAACCCAGCCCTGTGCTGGTTCTGGACGGCATCTTTGCCCTGTACGAGGAAAAAATCCGGGACCTGATGGGCCTGAAGATCTTCGTGGATGCCGATGCCGATGTGCGGTTCATCCGTCGGATGCTCAGGGACACCGAAGAGCGCGGGCGCACGGTCAAGAGCGTGATTGACCAGTACATGGATTATGTGCGCCCCATGCACCTGCAGTTCATCGAGCCCACCAAGCGTTATGCAGACGTGATCATTCCCCACGGGGGGCACAATGAGCCTGCGCTGGAGATGCTCTCGGCCCGCATTCGCA
Organism: Deinococcus cellulosilyticus NBRC 106333 = KACC 11606; assembly: GCF_007990775.1. Taxonomy (NCBI): domain Bacteria; kingdom Thermotogati; phylum Deinococcota; class Deinococci; order Deinococcales; family Deinococcaceae; genus Deinococcus; species Deinococcus cellulosilyticus. Next base: position 33,402 of record NZ_BJXB01000005.1, read on the forward strand.
GCCTCGGACAGTCTTAAAGACCAGACGCAGGACAGAATCCGCCTGGTCCCAATCAGGCGGGTTTGTTTGATCAGGTTCGTTGCACCTGATATGCCGTCCATCGGTCTGATGGGCCTGTTTTGCTGACGGCTGATGGCTGAAAACATGCGTTCTGTCAGCGACACTGCCCGGTCAGTGGCTCTGTGCTCACCCTGAGGCAAATCAGGCAGCTTCTTTTCCAAGGCAGGCTTTCATCGGGTACTCTGGTAGACGGTTTATGCTCTGCCAGAGATGCTGTGAAATGCTCTGCATGAGGAAGGTGGTTGGTGATCCTTTGTGAAATCCCTCAGAACGCTGCTTTATGCGCTTTTGTGTTTAAGTCTGATTCCAGCGTTGATTCTGGGCTGGAACCGCATTCAATTTGAGCGGGCCCAGCAGGTGACGGTGCTGACCATGGACATGCCCACCCTGCACGACCAGGCCCTTGCCCTTGGCAAAACCGACGATGAGTTGCTCTCCGAATACCGGAAGCGTGGGGTGAACGGTCTGGCCATTTACGAGGACATGGTCAAAGACCGCATTGACCGGGGAGAACTCATGATGGTCGGGGGTTATGCCCTGATGGCCCTGCACCCCGAGGCGAAGTTGCGTCCCAACTGGGCGTACTACCGCAGCCTGAAACCCGGGTCAGCAGAGGATCTGGTGACCCGCTACACCCTGAAATCCGAGAAGGCAGAGGTCGCCGGTCAAACGTGGTACGGCTTCCCGGTGGACCTCGCCTCCTATCCTGCAGGCCCCAACCTTGAAGAGATCAACCGCCGCAAGAGTGAAGGCTGGGTGGTGAGCTACCGTCCCTGGAACCACCCTGCGGTGATCCGTCCCGAGCAGTACCTTCCTGATGTACCCATCCTGATTTTCAACGGCCTGAACCTCTACAATTACGACCACCCTGAAAACCAGGAGCCCTATCTGGAGGCCATCCGCAAGTCGGGTGCTGCCGTGGGCCTGATCGAGTTCACCGAGCAGAAAGGCCTCTCCGACATGGCGAGGGTGCTGCCTGCGGTGCGGGTGTTCAGCCTGAGCCGGGATTACCAGGCGACCCTTGATCCCGAGGAGTTCGGCTCCAAGGTGGTGCTCGGGGCGCGTGAGCGGTACATGCAGGTGCTTTACGTGCGGCCTTTCAACACCATCGAAGACACCAACCTGATGATCGACAAGGTGATGAAGGGGCTGGAACTCGCCAGCATTCGTCTGGGCCAGCCCACACCTGAGGATTACCACCCCAGCACACTGCTGCGTGCCCTGAGCTGCGTGGGTCCTCTGGTGGCCTTGCTGCTGGTGGTGATGTCTTATCCATTGCAATGGCTGGGTCGTCTGGCTGGACTGGGCACCCTCGGTCTGGCTGTGGTGGTGGCCGGTCCCAACCTGATGGCTTTCTCCCTGCTTGCCGCCATGGTGTTTCCTGCACTGGGCTTTCTGCTTTACCGCAAGACCCCCTGGGACTGGCTGAGGGCCACCCTGATCAGCTTCATGGGGGTGTTCTTCCTGACGGCCATCGGGACCACCCGTGGAGGCATGCTGGGTCTGGACCCTTTTGAAGGGGTTTCCCTGACCCTTCTGATGCCCGTGGCCCTGTACCTGGGCAGCCTGTTTCCCGACCAGGACATCCGCAAGACCCTCAGCGACCTGTACAACACCAAAATTCAGGCTGGAGACCTTGTGGTGGCCGGAATCGGTCTGGTGGTGATTGCCCTGGTGGTGCTTCGCCGTGGAAATGCCACAGGGGCCAGTGTGTCCGAGGCGGAAGCCGCCCTGCGGGAGTTCTTGCAAAACGGCATGGTCCGTCCGCGCTTCAAGGACATCATGGGGCACCCTGCTGCCATTCTGGGCCTGAGCGGGCATTTCCCGCCTTACATCACCATCGCATTCATGACGGTGGGGGTGATTGGTCAGGCCAGTCTGGTCAACACCTTTGAGCACTTCCACACGCCCCTCCTGATCAGTCTGCTGCGTGCCGTGAATGGTGTGGCTTTTGGGGCAGTGGTTGGCTTTGTGCTGCTGCCCATCGTGCGCTGGCTTGTGAACTGGTTCAAGCAGTACCGGGTGGTGCGGGCATGAAAGTGCTGCTCAGCGGTTACTACGGATTCGACAACACTGGAGATGAGGCCATCTTGCTGGCCATCACCCGTGAACTGAAGGCCATGGGTCATGAGCCCTGGGTGCTCAGCAACAACCCTGACCAGACCGAGGCCTTCACCGGAGCAAAGGCGTTCCCTCGCATGAAACCTCTGGGCTTGCTCTCTGCTCTGGCAGGGTGCCAGGTGCTGCTTTCCGGTGGGGGAGGCCTCCTGCAGGACAAAACCAGCAGCCGCAACCTCACCTATTACCTGACTGTGATCCAGACGGCAAAGATGCTGGGCAAGCGGGTGGCGGTCTTCAACCAGAGCATCGGACCCCTGACCGAAGAAGGCAAAAAGCGCATTCAGGGACCCCTGGCCCGCACGGTCAACATCGTGCGGGACCAGAAAAGCAAAAACCTGCTGGAAAGCCTGGGGCTGCAAGCCCATCTGGGGGGTGATCCTGCCCTCCTCCTGAAACCCTCAAAGACCCTGCCCAGAGACCCCAACCGCATTGTGATTGCCCCCAGAGGGGACGAAAAGGACATCACGGACCGCCTGAAACCCGTGGTGCGGGACCTGACTGCAAGGGGCTTTAGGGTGCAGATCATCTCTTTTCACCCCCATGTGGACGATGTGGCCGCACGTGCCCTTGAGCAGGCCGGGCAGAATGTGGAGGTGCTCTCCACCAGTGATCCACAGCTGGCCCTCGATCAGATTTCTGCTGCCGGGCACGTGATCGGCGTGCGCCTGCATGCGGTCATTCTGGCCGCAGCTGCACGGGTCAAATTCACCGGCATCCACTATGATCCCAAAGTGGAGGGTTTTTGCGATGACGCCCTGATGCCCACCTTCCCCAGAGATTTCAACCCATCTGAACTGCTGCACACCATCATCCGGGACGCCAGACCCGACTGGACAGGTGTGGAAGCCATGACCCTCAGGGCCAGAGAGAGTTTCAGGCTGGCTGTGGAAGGCAAGTAAAAGCGATCAGCAATCAGCTTTCAGCGGTCAGCAAGCTGTGAAGCATTGGGGGATGAAACCTGTCACCGGACACGGAAGCATCCCCCAATTTTCATTCCTGCAATCTGCTGATGCTGGACCTTCATATGCTCAAAAGCATCTTCCAGAGATGTTTTTGCTGACTGCTGACGGCTGAAAGCTGATCGCTCCTAGGGCAGAGGCACCTGACGGATGCGGCGGTAAGGTTGCGGCTCGTTTCCTCCGTTTCCATCCGCCACGAACAGGGCAGAGCCTCCGGGTTTCACATCGATTCCTTCCTGACCATAGAACTGGGCTTCGAGCAGTGGGCCATCTTTGAATCCAGCCGTTCCACTGCCTGCGATGGTGCTGACTTTGCCCCCACTGATCTTGCGGATGCGATGGTTTCCATTGTCTGACACATACACGTTTCCGGCACCGTCCACTGCCAGATCCTGAAGGCCTTTGAACAGGGCTTCAGAGAGGTTGCCATCTTTGTACCCACCGGGTCCACACACGCCCGCGAAGGTCGTCACCACCCCGGCAGGGGTCACCCGCCGGACACAGTTGTTGCCAGAATCTGCCACCAGCACATCACTTCCAAGCACGGCAAGGCCATAAGGGGTGTTGAAATTGGCTCCATCCCCTGTGCCATCCTGGTAAGCTCCAGGGCCACGCAATCCGGCCAGTTGCACAACTTCGGGATTTGCCCCACTCAGGTCGATGCGCATGATCACGTTGTTCGTGCGGTCAGAGAGGTAAATTCTGCCATCTGCGGCCACCACCAGCCCACGCTCCCGACCTTCGTTGATGTTGTCCACCGGAATGGTGTGGTTCCCGTTGCTGACATCAATCTTCCACAGGCTGCTTCTGGGTTGTCCGGTGCTGTCCCTGTCGGTGCTGACATACAGAAAGCCCATGTGGTAATCGATCCCAAATGGCCTGCTGAAGGTGGGATCGGTGAACAGTGTGCTCACGGTGCCATCTGGTGTGATTTTGCGGATGCGTCCGGGGTTGTCGTCATGGAAGTCGGCAACATAGAGGTTTCCGGCATCATCGAAAGCCAGGTTGACCGGGTTGTGAAACTGGGCAGCAGCACCTTTGCCATCTGCGGTGCCTTCTGTCCCACTTCCTGCAAAGGTGCTGACCTGCGGTATGGGAACAGGGTTGGAGGGGTTGCAGGAAAAGAACAGGCCTGCACTGAGTGCCGCAAAAACCAGCCATCGTCTCATGTGAAACCTCCTTGCAGAACTTTCACACGCCGGGGCAGAGGGCAGGAAAAAGGCGTGGTTCTCTCAGAATAGCTGTTTCTGGCTCTGCGTACTGCAAAAACAAACACCCCTTCCAGAATGGAAGGGGTGTCTTGATGAGCAGAAGGTTTAGAACTTGCGTCCAGCGAGGGCTGCGCCAATCACGCCAGCATCGGTGCCAAGGGCGGCCAGACGGATTTCAGGGCGCACATCAAAGTTGCCCAGTCGGTCAATGGCCACATCCCGCACGAAGTTGATGAAGTAATCTCCGACGCTGCTGACCCCACCCCCGAGCACGAACACTTCAGGGTCGATGGTGAGCTGCAGGTTGGCGACCAGCGTACCGATGTGGGTCATGGCGGTTTCCACCACACGTTTTGCAATGGGGTGACCGTCCTGCGCAAGCTGGAAGGCTTCTGCAGTGGTGGTGGGCTTGTTGAGGGCAAAGCTGGCATCTCTGGCAATGGCAGTGCCGCTGCAGAGGGCTTCAAGGCCACCGACCACGCCGGAACCCGCGACGGTGCCATAAGGCAGGGCGGTCACGTGACCGATTTCTCCGCCCACACCGTGCGCCCCACGGATGACGCGGCCATTCAGCACGATGCCCCCACCGATCCCGGTGGAGATGGTGATGAACACGCTGGAGTCGGTGCCGCGACCTGCACCGTACACCCCTTCACCGAGGGCGGCGGCGTTGGCGTCGTTCTCGATGTCCACGTGCATGTTCAGTTTCTCAGCGAGGTAGCTGCGCACAGGCACATTTTCAAAACCGTAAATGTTGGGGGCAAATTTCACCATGCCCTGTTTGAAATCCAGAGGCCCGGGGAGACCCACGCCGACGGTTTCCAGGTCAGGCACGTGCTGCCTGAGTTCTTCCACCTGTCTTGCGATTTGATCCAGAACGCTGACCCAGCCGTCTTTGGGGGTGGGTTCCACGCTCTTATGGGTGATGCTGCCTTCCTGCACCACTGCAACTGCAATCTTGGTGCCTCCTAGGTCTACGCCGATCAGTGACATTAAACTTCCTCCTGTGGGGTCAAAAAGCGGGACAGAAATTCCCTGACAGGGTCAGGGAGCACGGCAGAGCTCATGGTCTGGGGATCAATCCCGACCTGCACGCTTCTGGCAGTGGTGCACACCACGCCATCTGCCAGAACCTGATAGGCCATCTCGAAACTGCTCTTTCCGATGCGAACAATTTTCGTTTCAACCTGCACACGCTGCCCCAGCTTGATTTCGCGTTTGAAATCCAGGCTGATGTGGGCCAGCACGAAATTGAAATTCGGGATGCCTGCCAGTCTCGCTTCGGTGACCAGCTGCATGCGGGCCACTTCCAGGTACTGCACATAGGCAGCATTGTTGATGTGACCCAGCATGTCGGTATCTCCGAACCGGATCTGGATGTCAGTGACGAGTGGGCTGGGCATACGCTTCAGTGTAACAAGGCCACTTCGTGTTTGACGATAACAAAGATAAATGTCTAGATGCGGTTGGGCTGAGAAAGTGCTTTCAGGTGTTTGCACCCATCAGAATCCCACAGCGACCCCACATCAACACCAGCCAAACTTCTTTATACTGATTCCTGATGAAACGCCCTCCCATCCTCATGGTTCTTTTAAGTGTTCTGGCCGGGCTGGGCATCATTCAGATGACGGTGCTGATCGGGTACAGCATTTACCGCACCGTGGAATTCCATCAGCAGATCGGGGAACTCGAATCCAGGGTGGCCCTTTTGAAGCAGGACGTCGATGACCTCAAAAACATGCGCCAGAAATCCTTCAATCCTGAATTCCTGCGGCAGCTTGCCCGCTGCCAGGGTTTTGTGGGCGAAAACGAAGAGGTTCTGGTGGACAACAAGGCCCTGCAGGATGTCAATGAGGCGGAGTGCAGGTTGCCTGTTTTAAGGCCATAAAGCGGTCAGCGATCAGCCTTCAGCGGTCAGAGAAAAACACTGTGTCTTTGAAATGTATGCCTGGACAGCATTTCGAAGTGCTGGTGGCAAAAAAAGCTGATTCATGCCGGTCCAACAGCTCAGAGCACTCAGAGGCTTTTGGCTGATCGCTGACCGCTGAAAGCTGACGGCTCATGGTATAACCAGTCTCGTGCTAGCTGACCTTGTGCGTATTGCCCAGACGCCCGCCCCCTCCCATCAGGAACACCAGCGGGCTGCCCTGATTGCTGCCATGTGGCAGGAACTCGGGTACACCCCGCAGCAGGATGAGGTGGGAAATGTCTTCTTGAAACTCGGTCCCACCGAGGGGAAGGCCTTGCTGCTCAGTGCCCACCTGGACACAGTTTTTGGGTTTGATGTGCCTCATGTGGTGCAGGAAAGAAATGGCCGTCTGGTGGGTCCCGGGGTGGGGGACAACAGCGCAAGCCTCACCGTTCTGACCCGGTTTCTGAAGACCCTCAAAGCAGATCAGCTTCGCAAGCCCCTGTGGGTGCTTGCCAATGTCGGCGAGGAAGGCCTCGGGGACCTGAAGGGCATCAAGCACTTTCTGCAGCACCACCACCAGGGCATCCACCGTTATGTTGCGCTGGATGGCTACCTGGGCATGGTGGTGACCCAGACCGTGGGGTCCAAACGTTACAAAGTCACCTTCAAAACCCCCGGAGGGCACTCCTGGGGAGACAACGCCCCTTCTGCAGTGCATGCGCTGGGTGCAGCCATTGCCCAGCTTTATGCCATGCAGATTCCCAGAGAGCCCCGCACCACTTTGAATGTGGGGACGGTTTCAGGGGGCACCAGCGTGAACACCATTGCCGGACACGCAGAATTCCTGCTGGACCTGCGTTCCCTGGACGTGCACAACCTGACCCATCTGGAAGCAAAAGCCCTGGATGTGATCCGCAATGCTGCCCGTGAAGTGGGGGCCAGTGTGGACCTGGAACGGGTGGGGAACCGGCCTGCGGGTGACCTGCAAAACCACGACCTTGTGCGCCTGATCAAATCTGCAGGGTCAAGGCTGGATCTGGATTTCCGTCAGGTGGCCAGCAGCACGGATGCCAATGCTGCTGTGACTTACGGCATTCCTGCGGTGGCAATGGGCGTGTACCTCGGTGGCAATGCCCACAGGCAGGACGAATGGGTGCAGCCTTCCAGCATGAAGACCGGTCTGGCCCTGCTGCAGCAGGTGGTGGAGGCTTACCAGAAACTGCCTGAGTAAGGTTGGGTTGCCGCTCTGTCTCTGGGGATCTCCACTGGAATTGTAAGACCTGTTGCTGGCTGGCCCAGCCAGCAACAGGTCCTGTGATTCGCGTCATTTCAGGATCAGCTTGTTGTGCATAAGATGAGAGGGTAGCTCACAACTCAGGTTGCTACAGGAAGAAGGCCACATGAAACATCTGCGCAATTGGGTGCTCTCTGCTGCTGTGCTGCTGTCCACTTCTGCACTTGCCACCCCAGCAACGTCCATCTTCAAGTCCTACCAGACGGTTTTTGCGGAAGCTGGAAAACAACTTCCTGAAGCCGAACTCTGGGAAGGGGGCTTCACCTATTTTGATGAGTCCGGTGAAGAATGGTCCTGGGATTACGATGATCCCAACCTGACCGTGGAAGGTGAACACCTCGTCATCGTGGCCTTTGGCGATGGAGAAGTGCTCACCGATATGGATCTGGTGGTCACCGACGCTGCAGGCAATGTGCTGGGCAAAGACGCAGATGAGGACAATTACGCCATTGTGGACTTCAAAGCCCCCGGAGGCACGATCACCATCACCATGAAGGCCTTTGAAACCAAACGGGCCAACGAAGGTTATGGCGGATACATGATTTTCCGCCTCCCCAACTGACCTCCAGTCCAGAACATCCGTAAAAATTCAGGTCTGGTGTTCCCCAGACCTGAATTTTGCATGAAACACTGGAATCGTGAGATGGAATGCATGATTTTTTCAATGTTTGAAACGTAAAAAAGGCTTCGCTCAATTGTGGATACAGCAATTTCGGCAGAAATGTTATCATGGGGGCGTGGCTGGCGTGAAATTGCAACGAACCTGCAGACAGTGTCTGACCGAATGGACCGTGGACAAAGCCCATGAAGACCGGCTTTCCAAAGAAGCCTCGGATGTCGGAGGCATGGTCACCGACATCATGAACGTGGACCTTGGCAAAATGGTCCGCAACCGATTCAAAATTGGCCTCTCACAGAGTTCCCGGGAGAACACCACCCTCAGCAACCGCGCCATTGCATCCCAGGAACTGAAAAGCATGCGTCGCTGTCCCAGTTGTCGCACCCCTGACTATTTCGATGAGAGACGCATCGAGATCACCGAAGATGTGATTTTTGGGGCTGCCCCTGAAGCTGCACCCAGTCCGGCTCCCGTGCTGACCAGCCAGAGCCCTGCTGCACCCTCAACTGCTGCTGCCGTCACGGCCAGCAGAGCAGAACCCGAAGTCCCCATGGGAACCACTGGCCCCCTCAAAAGCGTCAATGATTTCCTGCAGGAACTCGACAACCTGCTCGACCTCCTCACCACCGGGAAAATCAGCAGTGAGGAATACAGCCAGCGCAGGCAGCAGATCATGAAATTCATCGAGATGGTTTAAGACTTCTGTTCTGAACGTTTACGGGCCATCCATGCTTGATGGCCCGTTTTTTATTGTTTGAAGACAAAGGTGTTGCGCACCGTCTTGGCCTGATACATCGCAGCATCAGCCATGCGCACAATCTGCTGGAGGTCGCGGCCATGCTCCGGGACCAGAGCGATCCCAATGCTGATGCCCACCCTTGCGGTGCCCGCAGAGAGGTGTACAGGCTCATCCACCGCCTGCAGCATCTTTTCTGCCAGGATGTGGGCCTGCGCTTCCTGCGCACCTGGGAGCAGCAGGCCAAATTCATCTCCGGAGAGTCTGAACCAGATGCCAGTTTCAGGAGCAACACCTTGCAAGCGTTCCACGATGATGTTCAGCAGTTCATCGCCACTTTCATGGCCGTAGGTGTCGTTCACCTGTTTGAAACGGTCCAGATCCATGAAGAAAAATGCAGCCTGCTCCTGACCGTCCAGCAGGTTCTGACCGTAAGCCCACAGGTAATGGCGGTTGTACAGTCCGGTCAGGGCGTCATGGTAGGCCATGTGCTGCACCCGCGCCTCGTGGGCCTTGCGTTCGGTGATGTCGAGGGCCACCAGCATCACACAGGGCTGGTGCTGGATGTCCAGCATCTGGCCACTGAGCAGGAAAACCCGCTGCTCACCATTTTTCAGCAGGTGGTGCACTTCCATTTTGACTTCGTGTTCGCTCTTCAGGGCGTCCAGCCATTTTCTGCGTTCCTCAGGAAAGGCCCACAGGTCGATGTCGATGTCCCGCATGCCCAGCAGGGTGGACGCTGGATGTCCGTAAAGCGTTGCAAAGGCGGTGTTGATGTCCAGAAAGCGGTGCTGGTCGAGCGAGAGCAGGGCAGAGGGCAGGGGATTGGAGTGAAAAATCTTGGAGAAACGCTCATGGGAAGCCTGGATTTCCAGCTCGGCGGTCTTGCGGTCACTGATGTCCCTCAGGTTGACCACCACCCCCTGCACCACCGGATCATCCAGCAGGTTGCGGGCAAAGATCTCCAGCCACACATGCCCGGTGGAGGTCACATGGCGCACCTCAAGCTGCTTTTCTTCTCCCGGAGCCTGACGAACTTCTTCCCAGAAAGCCCGCACTTTGCGACGGTCCTCTGCAACCACCTGCATGGGAATCCCCTCTCCCAGCCTGACCTCAAGCTCAGGGAACAGGTGATGGAGGGAACCCCCAATGTAGCGGATTCTGGCGTGCTGATCCATCAGCATCAGGGCATCTGAACTGGTTTCACTGAGGATGCGGAAGTACTGCTCCCGCAGCTCAAGCTGCTGGCGGGATTCCTCCAGACTGGAGAGCATGTGGTTGATGTCCTGGCTGAGCATGCCCAGTTCATCCCTGCCTTCTTCCCTGAGGCGTGCCCTGGGATCACGGGTGAGGCGGATCTGGCGCACAGCCTCACTGAGCCCTGCCATGCGGGACAGCACCGTGCGGTTCAGCAGAATCAGGGGAACCATTGTGGTGAACAGCACCATCACCACGATGGTCAAAAGCAGGTACTGGCGGGTGTGGTCCAGCACAGGTGAGAGCAGGCGTCCTCCAGTGCTCTTCAGCAGGTAGATGGGGTGCTGCAGCGAGTCTTTCAGCAGCAGGTAGGAGGTGAAGGTGTTGCCTCTGGCAAAGACCAGCACCTCTTCTGTTTGCAGACGCTCAAAAAGGTCCGGTTCTTTCTGGAGGGGAAGGAGTTCCAGCTTCACATGGCTGCGTTCCCCGATGACATTCAGTGCCCGGGCGTCAATCAGGCGGCCCATCAGCAGGTAACCATTGGGTTTTTTCAGAGACAGGCTGTCGCGGACCGGAGCCACCGAAAAGGTCATCAGGCCACTGGGGGTCTGGATCAGGCCCCTCTCTGCCTTCTGGAGGGTTTGCAGCAACCCAGGGGTCATCCAGGATGGGCGTTTCAGGTACTTTTTGCTGTCCCAGTCCATCCACACGTCATACACCCGCCTGAGCGTCAGGTCATGGTAGGACATCACATTGATGCGCAGACCATGCAGGGCTTCCAGGGTCAGGTTGCTGCCAATGAAGTCCTGTGTGGGTTTTTCAATGAAATCGTAAGAGTCGTCCCACAGGGCCCAGTCTGCCCGGTTGATGTCATCGAGGGTCTGGGCCTCATGGTGCAGGTCCTCCACCACCCGTTCCAGACGGGTGCGCTCCATGATGCGCTCGGTGTTGGAAAAGGTGTATTGCAGCAAGGCCTCCACCAGAAAAAACAACACGAGGGCCACCAGAGCCGAGCTGACGCCCAGCACCAGAAGACTTCGCAGTCGCAGATTCATGATGGAACCCCCATCGTGTTTCCATTCTGGCAGGTGAACCGTCACAGGACTCTTCTGTGGTGTTGTCAGATCTGAAAAGAAAAAAGATGGGCAGTGATGCCCATCCTCATCTGCCCATTTCCTTTTTACATTCCGCCCAGCAGCATCCCTGTGTACCAGTCGGTGATCTGGGGTCCGTACAGCAGGGCCACAAAACCCCCCAGGGCCAGGAAAGGCCCGAATTTGATCCTGCGGTTTTTCGAGACGGCGTAAATCAGGATTCCCAGAATGGCCCCCAGGAAAATGGCCAGGGCCAGACTCACAAACACATTTGAAACGCCCACAAAAGCGCCAATCATGGCCATCAGTTTCACATCCCCGAATCCCATGGCGATGGGGTCCAGGTCTTCTTCAGCAATGTCCTCTTCCACCTCAGGGGCCAGCCACCAGTAAAAACCAGCGATCAGGGAAGCGATGCCTGCCCCTGCCATCAGGCCTTGCAGGGTGGTCAGCATGGTGGTGATCAGGTTGGCATCCAGACCCATGTTCACCTTCACCACCAGGCTGATCAGGATGCCAGGAAAGGTGATGAAATCGGGAATGCGCAGGTAACGCCTCATGGCGAAATTGATCAGCATGGCCAGCAGCACAGCCCCGGCAGCCCACCATGGACCCAACCACATGCCCACCAGTGCACCCAGGTTCAGGGTCTGGTAATCGATGGGAAATGAAGGGTATTTTGCTTCCCTGAAGCGCCTCAGCAGGTAAGAGCCCAGGTTGCCCACCAGGGCCAGAATGCCCGCACCGTAAAGGGCTGCTGTAAAAGCATCTTTCACCCCGGGCAGATGGAAGAAGTACCCTCCCTGTTTTTCATTCACCCACGCAAAGCCCAGACCCACCAGCAGACCCACCAGGCTCAGGGAATCGGGAATGGTGTAGGTTTGCAGATCAATGACGCTGATGGCCAGCAAGACCGTGAAAAAGAAAAAGAGTCCCAGCAGGCTTGCCCCCACATCCTGAATGGGGAAGAAATACGCCAGCAGACCATACCCGATTGCAGAAATGGTTTCGATGATCGGATACTGCGCACTGATGGGTGCACGGCAGTAACGGCACTTCCCGCCCAGAAGAAGCCAGGAGAACACCGGAAACAGGTCCATGGGATGCAACTGGTGGTTGCAGTTCGGGCAGTGGCTCGGGGGGAAGGCAATGGATTCACCACGCGGAATGCGGTAAATCAGCACGTTGGTGAAAGAGCCAACGAGTGCACCCAGGATCACGGCCACGGTGATGATGAAAGCACTGGGGAATTCAGTGGGGAATGCTGTGGGATTCACCGTTTCAGTTTACAGGCATTCGATCCACAGGCAAACCACGAAAAACCCCGGGAGTTTCCCGGGGTGGTGGGCTGAAACTCATTCGCCTCTGCTGATGGTGTAGTAGTAGTCTCCAGCGAACATGGGGTTCTTCAGGCGGCCCTGAATCCTCTTGTTCTGCACATAGGTGCTGAGGGGCTGACCCAGCGGAATGAAAGCTGCATCTTCATACCCTGTGCGGGCAATCTCCTGATACAACTCCACCCGGCGATCGTTGTCTGTGGAGGCCACAGCTTCGGTGATCCGCTGGTCGAGCTCTGGATTTTTGTACCCGATCTGGGCACCGTAATTGCCCGTGGACTGCAAGAAGGGCTGTGCGAAGTTGTGGGGATCGGCGTAGTCTGCACCCCATGCTCCGGCCCAGACGGTCATCTGGTTGGCGGCAGACTGGGAGAGGATCTGGCTGAAGGCCAGTTCACGCACTTCCAGCTTGAATCTGGGGTTGATTTTCTGCAGGGTGGTCCTCAGGATGTCCAGGGCACGCTGGCGTCCGGTGTTGCCAGTGTTGTAAAAGACCGGAAGCTCAAACCCCTTCTCCCAGACTTCGCCTCCCCAGGCTTTCTTGAAGTATTCCGCAGACGCTTCAGGATCATAGGTGTAGGCAGGCAGGTCCTCACTGTAACCCGGCAGACCCTCGATCAGGATGGTGCCTGCCCTCTTGCTGAGGTTCTGGGTCACTTCCCGGATGTACGAATCGTAATCAAAAGCGGTGGCAAAACCTTTACGCACATTCTCATCGCTGAAGAAGTTGGCCGGAATGCCTTTGCCGTCCAGTTTTCCACTGCCCAGATAATTGGTCCCTTTGGGGTCGATGTTCTGGTTCATGAACAGACCCACCAGGCTCAGACCAGAGGCCTTCTCCACCGTCAGGTTGTCTTTCTTTTCCAGCTGGGGCAGGGCCGTGGGGGTCATGGCATTGGGGAGGGCCATGTCGGCGTCTCCGGCATCCAGCATCTGGATGCGGGTGTTTTCATCTTCCACACTCTGGATGATCACGCGCTCCAGCCTGGCGGGTTCACGCCAGTAATCGTCGTTGCGTTTGAGCGAGACTGCCTTGCCCACATCGTAACGCTCAATGGTGAAGGGGCCAGATCCCACCGGACCCTGGTCCAGCTTGCCTGATCCTTCTGCGAGGTTGCTGAACTGCTCCCAGGTGTCTGCCGTGCCGTCCCAGTCCCCTCTGGCAATGGCATCTTCCCTGGAGTAGATGGCACTGGGATAGGTGGCGAGCACCCCAAGGAAAGGAGCGAAGGGTTTGGCCAGACGGAAAACCACAGTGTTCTCGTCCGTGGCTTCCACAGCCTGGTCGATCTGTTCAAAGGTGAAATTCCCATCCCGCACAGGTTCTGCCTTGCCCAGCAAGGGTTCGGTGAGCAGCAGGGCAGGCCCGATGTCGGTGGAATAGACCATCATGCGCTCGATGGAGTACTCCACATCTTCTGCGGTCACAGGTTTGCCGTCTGAGAATTTGGCATCCGCATTCAGTTTGACGGTGTAGGTGAGGCCGTCTTCGCTGATTCCACCGTTTTCCACAGAAGGAACTTCGGCAGCAAGGAGCGGAACATAAGTGTCTGCACTCTCCCCGTCATAGAAAAGCAGGGTCTCCAGGGTGTTCTGGATGATCTCACCACAGGCAGAGTCGTAACAGTATGCAGGGTCAAAACGGGACCAGTCCCCGAAACTCAGGGTCACCAGGTTCCCGGCATTTTTATCGCCCTGTCCTGCACAGGAAACCAGTGCAGCGGTCAGGCCGAACAGCAGCAGATGCTTTTTCACAGGGTGTCCTCCTCCGGGCAGTGCACCACAGAAATGGGGAGAGGCCCAGAACTAGAGATCAAGAATAATGTCTCAGACGTATAACAGCAATGCTTTTTTGATTGAGTAAATTTTTAAGATTCTCTTGTCTTTGTGCATGGCCTCCCTTCCAGGTCCCTCCTGGGCCTGCTGTTTTGTGCATGCACAGCCCTGTTTTCAAGATGAAACACCAGTGAGAGGTGCATGTGTGGGGTTCTGGAGCGTTCAGAGCGCAGGCTCCACCTGTCTGAAGCACTTCACCTCTCTGGGCAGGACAGGCAGGTTAAAGTGGGTGCATGAAACTGCTGATGATCTTCCCCCACCCCGACGATGAGGTGTACGGTGCAGCAGGCACCATCCTGAACCTGACCACAAAAGGCGAAACGGTCGGTCTCGTGACCCTCACTCACGGGGAAAAAGGCCGCACCCTGGGTCTTGCAGATGGACCCGAAGAACTTGCAAAAGTGCGCAGCCAGGAACTGAAAAACTGCCTGGAAGTGCTGGGCATTCAGGTCCACGAACACCACCACTTCCCCGATGGCGGCCTCAAGCAGCACGACTTTGAAGAACTGGTGCAGGTGTGCATGGACGCCATCAGCAGACACCGCCCTGAAATCCTGCTCACCTTCCAGCCCAACGGCAGCAACGGGCACCCCGACCATGTCACCACCAGCAAGGTTGTGCTGGAGGCTTTCGAACGGCTCGGGAAACCCTGCACCCTTTGGTTCTACGCCGGGGATGAGCCCTACAACGAGGAACTCGCCAAAATTCACCTGTACCCCAACGTGCGTTTCAATGTGATCCACCACATCGCCCAGAAACTCAGGGCCATCAGCATGCACCGCACCCAGGCCCTCTCCACCGTGGATTTCTTCCGCAGGGCCGCTGAACGCATTCCCGAAGAAACGTTTCACCAGTACCATCCAGAGTTGCAGGAACAGACCGTGATTCCCACCTGAGAAGCTTTCAGCGGTCAGCCGTCAGCAAAAGATGTTTTTGAGCTTTCTCAACTGCAAAGCTGCAGAAGGGCCCAGATCAAAAGCCAGTCCCGTGGTCTGGTTTTTTCATCCATCTGGTGGTCATGGCCTTCTGCCTTCTGCTTTCTGCATCCCCCAGTCCTGATGAGCCAGGAACTCTGCAATCCTCCTGTGCTGAACGCTGATTGCTGATCGCTGACTGCTGACTGCTCCTGCCTCCAAAGTGCTATATTGGTTCTGCATAGAGTGATTGTTGTGGACCACCCACAAAAACCAGCTCTTTCCGCACGCCTCATCCCTGAAGGCGTGTGCTTTCAGGTGGATGCACCTGACCCATGACCTTCTTCAAAGAGGAATCCCATGCAAAACCCCAAAGGCGACCTGATCGACTATTGTCGTGCCCAGAAACTCCGCAACCCCAAATTTGAGACCCGTGGAACCGGACCCGAACACGAACCCCTCTTCATCACCGATGTGATCATCAACGATGAGGTGCGTGCCACCGGACAGGGCAGCAGCAAACGCGAAAGCGAACGCACCGCCAGCCTGCTGGCGCTTGAATCCCTCACCGCACAGTTCGGTCCCATCAAAACCAAGGACCCGCAACGCAAAACCACCGACCGCCCCCTCAGGCTCGGTTACGCTGGAGGCACCATGGAAGGCCCCTACCCCATTTATGCAGATGTGCTCTCCCAGGCCCTGGTCGTGGCCAACAGCCGTGTGGATTCCAGCCGCCGTGGCCCGGAAAGCATCGACATGGTGCGCCGCCTGACCCTGGACCTGTACAAGGGTCTGCTGGAAGAGCTCGGTGCAGTGGCAGAAGTTCCCCAGGTGGAAGTCAAAGAAGCGTGATTCCCTTCAAAGGTGTGCTCTTCGACATGGACGGGGTCCTGGTCGACAACAACCGCTTTCACCGTCAGGCTTGGAAGGAAACTGCAAAGGAACTGCTGGGCCTCGACCTCTCCGAACACGACCTCGACACCAAAGTGGACGGGGGACGCAACCCCGAAATCCAGGAACGCCTCACCGGAAAGAAACCCACCCCTGAAGAGGCACAGCACCTGCACAACTTCAAGGAGGACCTCTATCGCAAGGCTGCAAAGGGCAACATGCAGGAGGTTGCAGGTCTGAGCGCCTACCTGCAACTCCTGCAGGACGCAGGCATCCCCTACGCGATGGTCACCAGTGCAGACCGGGTGAATGTGGAATTTGGCCTCACCGAACTGGGCCTGTCCCACGCGTTCCCCCTCAGGATCATGGGTGAGGACGTTCAGAACGGCAAACCCCACCCCGAGCCCTACCTGAAGGGGGCCGCTCTGCTGGGCTTTGACCCTCGGGACTGCCTGGTGCACGAAGATGCCATTTTCGGTGTTCAGAGTGGTGTGAATTCTGGAGCCACCGTCTGCGCCCTTTCCACCACCCAGACCGAAGAAAAACTCCGTGAAGCAGGAGCAAAATGGGTGGTCCGGGATTTTCTGGAGTGGATGCGGGAAGTGGGCTCACAGTAAGATCCCCGTACCCCTCCCCTCCGTCATCTCCCTCCTCCCTTTTTCCCTCCCACCCTGTAACCTGTTTTCTGTGAAAGGCAAGGAAGCAGAGGACCGTGCCCTCAAGTACCTGCTTGGACTCGGGCATGTGCTCCTGAAGCGCAATTACCGCATCCGGGGAGGAGAGGTGGACCTGATCACCCGGGCTCCAGATGGGACGGTGGTGTTCACGGAGGTGAAGCACCGCAGCAAGACCGATTTTGGGCATCCGCTGGAAACCATCACCCCCAGGAAAGTGAGGCTCTTGTGGCGCACGGCTTTGCGTTTCCTGGGGCGTGATGATGTGAGTTGCCGTTTTGATGCCATCACCATCACCGGAGATGTGCAAGCAGGACAGCTGAAACATGAAGAGTCGATTGTGACGGGTGGGGAACACTAGCCGCCCAGACCTCGTACATTGAGGTATGAACAGAGCGAACGGACCACTGATTGCTGGACTTGTGATTGTTCTCCTCATCGTGATCTTCTTCTTGCAAAACATGCTGGGCTACAATGCCACCGCCCGCATCAGCTTCCTGTTTTTGTATGGGTACATCAAAACCGGATGGCTGATCCTGTGGTGCCTGCTGGGTGGAGGTCTGGCCGGTTTCCTGCTGGCCCAGGCCATGCGCAGGCGCTGAAACAGGGGTGCAGACAGACAGCTGGAATTTTCCAGCTGTTTTGCTTTCTGAGGCACGATTTCTTGAATGGAATCCCGTAGAATGACCCCATGAGCCTGATTGAACAGTATTATGCGGCCTTCAACGCCCGTGACTGGGACACCTTTTTCTCTCTGGTGCACGAGGATGTGGTGCACGACCTGAACCAGGGTCCCAGAGAAGTTGGGCTGGAGGCGTTCAAAGCATTCATGGAGCGCATGAACCGCAGTTACAGCGAGAAGCTCAGGGACATTCAGGTGATGTACAGCCAGGACGGCACCCGTGCTGCTGCAGAGTACGTGGTGGATGGCACCTATCTGGCAGACGATGAGGGGCTTCCGGCAGCCACAGGCCAGACCTATTCTCTGCCCGGAGGCGCCTTCTTTGAAATTGAAAATGGCAAGATCCGCCGGATCACCAATTGCTACAACCTCACCGACTGGATTCGTCAGGTGTCCGTTTGATGACCCTGGAAGCCATCAGCGGACCAGACCTGGGAAGCGTGATCCCCGAACTGGCCCGTCTGCGCATCCGGGTGTTCAGGGATTTTCCGTACCTCTATGAGGGCAGTGCTGAATACGAGGCGAAGTACCTGCAGACTTACCTGGATTGTCCCAGAAGCGTGATCGTGGTGGCCCGGGATGGGGACACCATCGTTGGGGCTTCAAGTGCCCTGCCCATTGAAGACGAGATGGAGGAGATCAAAGCCCCTTTCCTCAAGGCTGGATTTGATCTTTCTGAGGTGTTCTACCTGGCCGAATCGGTGCTTCTGCCAGAGTACAGAGGTCAGGGCATTGGGGTGAAGTTCTTCGAGGCCCGGGAAGCCCATGCAAAACAGCTCGGGGGGTTCAGGTACGCCACCTTCTGCGCTGTGGACAGGAAAGAAGACCATCCGCTGCGTCCTGCCGATTACACACCTCTGGATGCCTTCTGGCAGAAACGCGGCTACCAGAAGCGCGAGGACCTGCACACCCACCTGTCCTGGCAGGAGATCACGGAGCGTGAAGAGTCCCTCAAAAGGATGACCTTCTGGCTTAGAGAACTCTAGGGATCTGAAAATACAATTCTAAATGAGGTGCTCCCCTCACACAGAAAGGTCGACCATTGAAAGTAGCCCTTGCACAATACCCCGTCAGCTTTCTGCACTCCTGGCAGGAGTACGAAGAGAAGATCACCCGCTGGGTCGATGAGGCCAGCACGGCGGGTGCAGACCTGCTGGTCTTCCCGGAGTATGCCAGCATGGAACTCGCCTCGCTGTTCACCGATGACATCCGTGAAGTGGTGCTCAGGCAGATCGATGAGATGCAGAACCTGCTCCCGGAGGTGCTGGACCTGCACCGCAGGCTGGCCCAGGAGCACAGCGTGTACATCCTGGCCGGAAGTTTTCCCGTGCAGACGGAAGAGGGCACCGTGAACCGGGCCCACTTCTTCAACCCGCATGGAAGCATGGACTTTCAGGACAAATGCATCATGACCCGCTTCGAGAACGAACAGTGGGGCATCCAGGGGGGAGACCATCTGAAGGTGTTTGAGACCCGGCATGGCAAGGTGGGCGTCCTGATCTGCTACGACAGCGAGTTCCCGCTGCTGGCCCGCCAGCTCACCGATGCCGGCGCAGATGTCCTGCTGGTCCCGAGCTGCACCGACACCATGAACGGTTTTTACCGGGTGCGGGTCGGCTCACAGGCCCGTGCGCTGGAAAACCAGTGTTTCGTGCTGCAGTCTCCACTGGTGGGGGGAGCACCCTGGTCGGAGGCCATCGACATCAATCTGGGACAGGCTGCGGTGTACACGCCTCCCGATTATGGCTTTCCGCCCAACGGCATTCTGACAGAGGGAGAACTCAACGCTCCCCAGTGGCTGTACGCCAATCTGGACCTCAGTGCACTCAGAGAAGTGCGCCGGAACGGACAGGTGTTCAACAACCGCGACTGGCCGCACCAGCTGCCAGGGCGTGACCTCAAGGTGGTCGATTTCGCGTGAAACGTTTGCTGTCCCTGCTCCTCCTGCTTTCTCCTGCTGCTTTTGCACAGGACGCCCTGTTTCCAGCGTATGGGAACGAAAAACTCGATGTGGTCCGTTACGATCTGGACCTGCGCATTGATCCTGTGCAGAATGTCCTGCAGGGGAGTGCTGCTGTGCGGGTCAAACTGGCATCTGGCCTCAGAGAAGTGGACCTTGATCTTTCGGGTCGCCTCTCGGTTTCGAAGGTGACGGTCGGAGGGCAGGAGGTGGCCTTCTCCCAGAGCAATGACAGGCTGCACATCGGGCCCCTCAAGTCCCTGTCCAGGGAAGTCACCCTCAACATCAGCTATTCCGGCATGCCCAGAGGCATCGCTGACCCTTCTGCCCCCGACTGGGATCTGGGCTGGACGCAGGCAGGAAACAGCACCTATGTGGTCAGTGAACCGGTGGGCTCGTTCACCTGGTTTCCGGTGAATGACTTCGTTCCAGACAAGGCGCTGTACACCTTCAAGGTGACCGTTCCGAAGCCTTATGTGGCCGTGGCAAACGGCCTGCTCACTGAAACAGTGAATGGGACAACCGAAACCACCTATGTGTGGGACAACAAGAAGCCCATGGCAGCTTATCTGGCAACAGTGAATGTGGGACAGTTTGAGCTGCAACAGCTGCAAACCTCAAAAGGCCTTCCGGTCCTGAACTACTTTGCTCCTGGAACCTCCCAGAAGGCAAAAGATACCCTTGCCCTTGCTCCGCAGATCATGGATTACTTCGAAAGCCTGATCGGTCCCTATCCTTTTGAGGCCGCAGGAGGTCTGGTGGTGGGTCCCGATCTGCCCTTCGCCCTGGAAAACCAGACCCGTCCCATTTATGGTTCCAGCATTGCAGAACTGGAATTCGTGGTGGCCCACGAAATTGCCCACCAGTGGTTCGGGAACAGCGTGACCCCGAAAACCTGGAGGGACATGTGGCTCAATGAAGGCTTCTCCTCCTACTTCCATGCCCTGTGGGTGAACCACAGCATCACCAGGATTGATGCCCTGGAAATTGACATGCGGCAGGCCTACCGGGATGTACAGCAACGCAGGGATGGCTCCCTGACCATCGAAACCCCAGAAGAACTCTTCGGGGAAGGGGTCTATGACCGGGGGGCGGTGGCCCTGCATGTGCTCAGGAAGCAGGTGGGAGACGAAAAGTTCTTCCGCACCATCCGCACCTATTACCGCCGTTACATGCACAAAACCGCTGGCATCGAAGACTTCCTGCGCATCGCAAAGACCGTCACAGGTCAGGGTGCCCTGATCGACACCTGGAGCCAGCAGTGGATCTATCAGGAGGCATTGCCCCCTTACCCCGGGCAGTAAGAGCCATCAGCAGTCAGCGATCAGCGTTCAGAGAAAGGCCCCTGCACTTGCTGCAAGGGGCCTTTAAATGCTGTCAGTGGGCGACCCTCAGGCTCCAAATTCAGTGCATTTGTGTGTTTCCCCTGACCGCTGGTTGCTGACTGCTGAACGCTCCATAGGCCATTTAGCTGAACCCACCCGTCCATTACTCCGAGTGTCTTTCGGGTCACACTCTTTTAAGCTGGGTTTACAGCTGTCTAAATGACAGAAATGGGATGTCTCTTCATCTGAAAGACGCGTTTTTCCCGGGTTGGAGGGCCCCAGGCCACCCGACCGACAGCCTTCAGGAGTGTGTATGCAACGTTATCTCAACATTCTCGGACAGTACCTCAGTCCACTGAAAGGCAAGGTGGCCGTTTTGCTCCTTGCCATGCTGGCCGGAATCGGGCTGCAGCTGTGGATTCCGCAGATCACCCGCAATTTCATTGATGCTGCCACGCAGAAAGGTCCCGAAGGAACCCTGATTCAGCTTGCAGTGATGTTTCTGGTGTTTGCCCTGCTCAACCAGGGGTTCAGCACCCTGTCCACCTACCTCAGTGCCGACATTGGCTGGACCACCACCAACGCCCTCAGGGTGGATCTGTTCCGTCGGGTGATGCGCCTGGACATGCGTTTTCACAAGGACCGCACCCCCGGAGAACTGATCGAGCGCATTGATGGTGATGTCACCAGCATCTCCAACTTCTTCTCCCAGTTTGTGGTGCGCGTGACCTCCAGTGCCTTGCTTGCAGTGGGCATTCTGGCCTTGCTCTGGCGGGAAGACTGGCGGGTCGGTCTGATCATCACCGCTTATGTGGTGGTGATTTTCTTTGTGCTTCAAAAGCGTGCCGAAGTCGCCGTACCTGCCACCCGTCTGGAACGGGAAGCCAGTGCCAGCATGTTCGGGTTCATTGAAGAACGGCTTGCAGGTCTTGATGACATCCGGGCCAACGGCGCAGGCCGTTACACCATGAACCGCATGCACCACGTGGCCAAAGACTGGCTGAACAAGAACCTGAAATCCTGGTACATGCGCTCGACCATCTGGACCAGCATGATGGTGCTGTTTTCACTGGGTTACTGCCTGACCCTCGGGGTGGGCGTTTATTTCTTCCAGCAGGGTCTGATCACCCTGGGC
This sequence comes from Deinococcus cellulosilyticus NBRC 106333 = KACC 11606, assembly GCF_007990775.1. Lineage (NCBI taxonomy): Bacteria > Thermotogati > Deinococcota > Deinococci > Deinococcales > Deinococcaceae > Deinococcus > Deinococcus cellulosilyticus. The sequence goes on from NZ_BJXB01000005.1 coordinate 55,359, forward strand.
ACCGTGTACCTGTTTTTCAATTACATGCGCATGCTGGAAGCTCCGCTGGATGAAATCACCCGCCAGATGCAGGAATTCCAGAAAGCCAGTGCAGGCATTCTGCGAGTGGAAGAACTGCAGAATGAGAAAATCGACATCGAGGACAACGGAACACAGCACCTGCCTCAGGGTGCCCTGAGTGTGAATTTCGACAACCTCACTTTTGCTTACGGAGACCACCTGGTCCTCAAGGGCCTCAACTTCGACCTGAAACCCGGAGAGGTGCTGGGTCTGCTGGGCCGCACAGGGAGTGGAAAATCCACCCTGGTCCGTCTGCTGTTCAGGCTTTATGACCCCACTTCAGGCACCCTCAAACTTGGAGGGCTGGATTCCAGAGAAGTGCCTCTCAAGGAACTGCGTCAGAAAGTCGGGATGGTCACGCAGGACGTGCAACTGTTCCACGCCTCCATCCGCGAGAACCTGACCTTCTTTGACCCCAGCATTCCGGATTCCAGAATTCACGCTGTGCTGAAAGAACTTGCGATGGACAGCTGGGTGGATGCCCTCCCTGAGGGGCTGGACACCAAACTGCAGGCCAATGGTGCAGGACTCAGTGCAGGAGAATCCCAGCTTCTGGCTTTTGCCCGCGTGTTCCTGCAGGACCCCGGACTGGTCATTCTGGATGAACCCTCAAGCCGTCTGGACCCGGCCACCGAGCGTCACCTGAATCAGGCGATAGGGCGTTTGCTCAAAGGCCGCACCGGGATCATCATTGCCCACCGTCTCGACACCGTCGAACGTGCCGACAAGATCATGGTGCTCTCCCAGGGCGAAATCCTGGAGTTTGGTGAACGCGAAGCCCTCAAACAAGACCGTTCCAGCCGTTATTCCCAGATGCTCAGAGTCAGCCGGGCCGACAACCTGGAAGAAGAACTCGAGAAATTAGGAGTCTGATCCCATGGCCACACAAGCCCCCCCAAGACGCACCCTCTCAACCTGGCAGTACATGCGGCATGTGCTGTCCTATCGCCAGGGCCACTTCATCTGGAACGCCATCACCTGGACGGCCTTTCATGCCATTCCAGCGAGTTTTGGCTGGTTCTTCAAACTGATCTTCGACAAACTTTCGGGTGAATCACAGGCAGGCCTGAACGTCTGGACCCTGATTGCCCTGCTCGTCACCGTGTACATGAGCCGTGTGCTGGTGTTCCGGGTGGCCTTCGACACCTTCAGCAAGTACTACCTGATGATCACGGCCTATCTGCGCCGCAACATGATGGATTACCTGCTGAATGCCCCGGGTTCTCGCCTGATGCCCGAATCAAGCAGCGAAGCCGTTTCCCGCTTCCGGGACGATGCTGAAGACGTGACCCGCTATGCCGAGAACTGGATTGACGTGTGGGGCATCTTCCTGCAGGCCGCCATTGCCATCGGGCTTCTGTACTTCGTGGACCCGATCATTGCGGCCCTGGTGACCACCCCTCTTTTCCTGATGACGCTCCTGATGCGCCGCCTGTCTCCGGTGATCCGCACCTACCGCAAGCGCATGCGGGAAGCGACCTCTGCTGTGACCGACTTCATTGGAGAGTCTTTCAATGCCGTGCAGGCCGTGAAAGTGGCTTCCAAAGAAGAACCCATGACCCATCACTTTGAGACCCTGGGTGAAACCAGACGCAAAGCGGCCCTCAAGGATGTCCTCCTGATCGAACTGATCCGCAGTGCCAACACGGGCCTGGTGAACATCGGCATGGGTGTGGTCCTGATGCTGGCCGCCTCCAAGATGCGCACCGGGGATTTCACCGTCGGGGACTTTGCCCTGTTCATGCAGTTTCTGCCCAACATCACCGGATGCCTGACCTTCCTGGGTGACGTGATGGCCCAGCACAAACGGGTCCGGGTGGCCTTTGACCGCATCGAGCACCTGCTGCAGGACGCCGAGCCTGAGCAGATCGTGAACCGCACCCCTCTGGAATTCCTGGGAGAAGTGCCAGAGTATGTGCCCACCTCTTCGGAGTACACCCCTCTGGAAGCGCTGGAAGTGCGAGGTCTTTCTTACCAGTATCCTGATTCCAGCAGTGGCATCAGGGACATCACGTTTACCGTGCAGCGCAAGGACTTCGTGGTGATCACCGGACGCATCGGGGCAGGGAAGACCACCCTGATCCGTGCCCTGCAGGGATTGTTGCCCAAAGACTCCGGAACTGTGCTTTGGAACGGAGAACTGGTGCAGGATGCAGCAACCTTCTTCACTCCCCCTCACTCTGCTTACACGGCACAGGTGCCCAGACTCTTCAGTGAAACCCTGCAGGACAACATCCTGCTGGGAGACCGCAGAAATGCTGCTCTGGACAATGCTCTGGATCTTGCAGTGATGGGACCGGATGTCAGCACCCTGGAATCGGGCCTCAACACCATGGTCGGCACCCGCGGGGTGAAGCTTTCCGGGGGGCAGGTGCAACGCGCCAGTGCAGCCCGCATGTTCACCCGTGAAGCCGATCTGCTGATCTTCGACGACCTTTCAAGTGCGCTGGACGTGCAGACCGAGAAGCAACTCTGGGAAGGCCTGTTCCAGTCCCGTGAAGTGACCTGCCTGGTGGTCAGCCACAGGCGTGTTGCCCTGCAACGCGCCACCCACATCATTGTCCTCAAAGACGGTGAAATTGAGGCCCAGGGCAGCCTGGAAGAACTGCTGCAGAACAGCAGTGAGATGCAGAAACTCTGGGACGAAAACGCTTAAACACCATCTCAAATGACATCTGTAGGGGCGGGCCGCTGGCTCGCCCTGATGTTTTGATCCAGGAATCACCCCATCCAAATCAGCCATTCTTCCTGCCAGAAGATGGCTGATTTCTCTATTGCTGATGGGACCACACGTGTTTTAGGATTCTGTTGTGATTTCTTTGCAAGAGAATCTGGCTTTTGAACCTCTGGTGCTTTTTGGTGCTGGGATGTGATGGTCACAGCTCAGTCAAGGTTCAGATTGTGTCATGATGGAAAAGAGGAAAGACGGTCTTTTTGTTGCCTGAGAGAAGAGAAAATTCATTTTGGATCATGAGCAAGTGTTTAGAGATTGGCTAACCAAACTTGAGTAGGGTATGCTCAAGAAAGCTTATAAAAAGCAACCTAGGTCACAGCACTGTCAGACCCCACAGAGTAAGATTTCAACATGCATCACACCCGGTGAATTGCCCTGAACTGTGAATCAGGCCACCGCATGACCGTTAGAGAACTTACCTACGACCTCCCTGCCCGGGTGTAATGTACACCTAAGACCTCAAAAACCCCCCGGGGTGCTTTTCAAGGAGAAACACATGATCTGGGAACTTCCCGTAATCGCACTGAGAAACACGGTGATCATGCCTGGCACCACCGTCAACATCGATGTGGGGCGCGCAAAAAGCAAACGCGCCATCGATGAAGCCCAGGCCAGCGACAAACGGGTGATCCTGCTGACCCAGAGAGACCAGCGCACCGATGATCCCCTCGGAGAGGACCTGTTCAAAATGGGCACCCTCGCCGTGATCAAACAGGTGGTCCGTCTCCCCGACAGCACCCTGCAAGTCCTGATTGAAGGCCTCGAGCGTGCCGAAGTCACCGAATACCTGCCCTCTCCCTATCTGCGGGTCAATGCAGAAACCCAGGTGCGCGACCTCGGAGACGAGCGCGTCACCCAGGTGCTGCTCCCCGAAGCCCGAAACGCCTTCGAGGAATATGTCAAACAGAACAAGAACCTCCGTCTGGAAAGCTTCCAGCTGGAAAACCTGCGTTCCCTGACCGATGCCGGACTTTATTCTGACCTGCTGACCCACCACTCCACCTGGAGCGTCGAGGAGAAACAGGCCATTCTGGAAGCCGTGCCTGTGTCCACCCGCGTGGAGCTGGTGCTCAAAAACCTCAACCGTGATCTGGAGCGTTTCAACCTGGACCGCCAGATCGCCCAGCGGGTCAAAGAGCAGATGGACCAGAACCAGCGCGAGTACTACCTGCGCGAGCAGATGAAAGCCATCTCCAAAGAACTCGGCAGCGGTGAAGAAGGCCCCGCCGAGATGGACGCCCTGCGTGACCGCATCCTGAAGGCTGGAATGCCCGAAAAGGTGCAGGAGAAGGCCATGAAGGAACTCGCCCGTCTGGAGCGCACCCCCGGTGGCAGCCCTGAAGGCACCGTCATCCGCAACTACATTGACTGGCTGCTGGATGTGCCCTGGACCAAGACCGACGACGAGATCCTCGACATCAAACGCACCCGCGAGTTCTTAGACGAAGACCACTACGGTCTGCAGGATGTCAAAGAGCGCATTCTGGAGTTCCTGGCCGTCCGTCAGCTGCGTGCTGGCAAGGAAGACAAGAACGACCGTGAACTGCGTGCCCCCATCCTCTGCCTGGTTGGACCTCCCGGGGTCGGTAAAACCTCGCTGGGCAAGAGCATTGCCCGCAGCCTGAACCGCAACTTTGTGCGCATGGCCCTCGGTGGCGTGCGTGATGAGGCCGAAATCCGTGGTCACCGCCGCACCTACATCGGCTCCATGCCCGGACGCATCATTCAGGCCATGAAACAGGCCGGAGTGATCAACCCCGTGATCCTCCTCGACGAGATCGACAAGATGAGCGCCGACTGGAGAGGGGACCCCGCTTCCGCCATGCTGGAAGTGCTCGACCCCGAGCAGAACAACACCTTCCAGGACCACTACATGGAAGTGCAGTACGACCTCAGCAACGTGATGTTCATCACCACTGCAAACAGTCTGAGCACCATCCCCCGTCCTCTGCTGGACCGCATGGAAGTCATCCAGATCCCCGGTTACACCCTGGATGAAAAAGTGCAGATCGCCAAGCAGTACCGCCTGCCCCGCCAGCTGAAAGCCCACGGTGTGGAAGAAAAGGTGCAGGTCACCGATGGAGCCCTCACCCGCGTTTCCCAGGAGTACACCGCAGAAGCCGGAGTGCGCAACCTGGACCGCGAGATTTCCAAGCTGGCCCGCAAAGCCGCCCGCGAACTGCTCGAAACCCCCTGGGAAGGCACCAAAGTCATTGATGCCCCTCAGGTCCCCGATTACCTCGGGGTGCCCCGTTACCGCAGAGACGAAATGGAGCGCGAGCCCCAGGTCGGCGCTGCACAGGGCATGGCCTGGACCGCTGTCGGCGGAGCCCTGCTCGTCGTGGAAGCCCTCGCCACTCCCGGAACCGGAAAAGTCAGTCTCACTGGCTCTCTCGGTGACGTGATGAAGGAATCCGCACAGGCCGCTGTGGCCTACCTGCGTGCCCATGCCAACAAGTACGGTGCCGACCCCGAGTTCTACAAGAAACTCGACATCCACCTGCACTTCCCCGATGGCGCCACCCCCAAAGATGGCCCCAGTGCAGGCATCACCATCGCCACTGCAGTTGCGAGTGCCATCACCGGACGCCCCGTGCGAATGGATGTGTCCATGACCGGCGAGATCTCCCTGCGCGGCAAGGTCCTGAGAATCGGCGGGGTGAAGGAAAAACTCCTCGCTGCCCACCAGGCCGGAATCCGCACGGTGATCGTGCCCAAGGACAACGAACCCAACCTCGTGGACGTTCCCGAGAGCATCCGCAAGGAACTCAAGATCATCCCCGTGGCCACCGTGTCCGAAGTGCTCGACCTGCTGCTGCTGGACCGTCCCAAGGACGCTCCTCCGGTGATCCCTCCACAGCCCAGCCCTGACCAGCCTTCCGCTGGAGCCTGATAAAAACAAACCTGCCCCCGCGAAAGCGGGGGGTTGTTTTTGAGTCTTGGAAGGACCTGGATCTTTTGCTGAACAATGTAAACTTTTTCTTAAGGTTGTTCAAATCCTGTAAGAAAAAATCACTTTTGTACTACAATTGAAACATGAGAAGCGAAGTTCAGGCTGAGCAGCAAGGGGACAGCCAGAGCCTGAGCCGCATGCTGACCCTGGCGATTGCCTGTGTGGTCTGGATGGGCTCTTTCCTCTGGTATTACTCCAGAATTGATGGATTCCGAGACTTCCTGATGACGCACCGCGCTGAACACCCGGTGTACGAATTCCTGGCAAGCACCTTTCCCTGGGGAGGGGAAGTGTTCATCGGGATCATGCTGGTGTTCCTGCTGACTGAAAACAGCCGTCCACAGACCAATGCTTACAAAACAGGGGTGAACATCTTTTTCACCCTGTTTGGTGTGGGACTTTTCTTGTATGTGCAGTCGCTTCTGCCTGCAGGGCTGCGAGGCCTGAGCTGAATCCATACATTCAAGAACCCCGCTGTCTGGCGGGGTTCTCTCGTTTTTGCAATGTCTTTTGAAATGATGCCTGTCTGTTAAACTTCTGTGAGCTGTAAACTGTGAACCGTAAACTCTAAACCTTATTTCAGTTTGCTGTTGAAGAAGTCCAGCGTGTCCTGGTCGGCTGTCACTTTGGCGTTCAGGTCATCCTGGGTCCATTTCGCTTCGGTGGCTCTGGCCTGATCAAAGCTGTGCTGTGCACCTGTGTGCACGGTCATGGAGAAATCCACAGAGGGACTGAGCACCCTGGCCCGGTCGATGCGCTTGTTGCAGGGGTAGGCGGTGTTGCTGCCTGCTCCGGTGTACAGGTCGTCGATGGACCCGTGCCAGATGCGCAGGGGAGCGTAGGGCACGTAAGTGCTCTGGGACAGACCACCGTATGCATCACGCAGTCCGCATCCGGGGTAGAAGGCCACACCTGCCTTGAAGACATTGCTGGTCCAGGTGTTGCTTGCCAGGGTGGAGAGGGTTGCAGATCCACCGTTGGACCAGCCGAGCAGACCCACTTTCTGGGGGTTCACCCAGTTGCTGTAACTGTTCTGCAGGAAAGTGTAGGCTGCGTAAGCGTCCTGAGGACGGTCTGTGACTTCAGAGATGCCGGACACAGTGGGATCAACATCGCACACGCCATCCAGATTGTTTCTGGGGGTGAAGCTGTCCACGAGCAGGGCGACATAACCATTGTTAGCAAGCCTTTTGCCCCATTCGGTGAACATGCTGCCCACCACGTAATTTCCGTTTGCATCTTTGGCAATTTTGCCGTCTTTGCGGGACCAGATGCCGCTGCATCCGTGCATCATCACCACGGTGGGGAGGGTGTTGGTGGGGGCAACCGTGCCAGGCAGGTACAGTTTGCCCGTGAGGGTCACGTTCTGGCCTTTCCAGGAAGGTCCGGTGAAGGACACATCTTTGATCTGGACGGTCACGGCCTGGGAGCCCTGCTCGGGAGCAGTGGGCAGAGGGGCGGTGCTGGAGCAGGAAGCAAGCAGCAGAGAAAGGAGGGTGGTGGCAGCAATGGGGGCAGAGAGAGCAGTGTAACGCATGTTCAAAAAACTCCTGTAAGGGTCTGCAACCTGACTCGGAAGGCTGCAGCTGTAAATGTCGGGATTCAGGCTCAAAGAAAAGGGACCCCTAAAAGAGCAGGTCTCACTTTTCTGGACTCGGCTGAAAAGGCTGGAATTGGAACTCAGGCCAGCGGGTACTCGCTGACGGTGGCTTTCAGGAAGGCCTGCACCACCTCAGGATCAAACTGCTTTCCGGATTCTTTTTGAATGAACTCGATGGCGTCTTTGGCACTCCAGGCTTCCTTGTAGACCCGGGTGCGGGTCAGGGCATCAAAGACATCTGCGACAGCCACAATGCGACCTGCCAGAGGGATGTTCTTCCCAGAGACCCCGAGGGGGTAGCCTGCACCATCAAAGCGTTCATGGTGGGTCATGGCGACCTGTGCGGCCATGGCGAACACCGGGTTCTGCACGCATCCCAGCACCTGCATTCCGAAGAGGGTGTGCTGCTGGAGCATTCTGGTCTCTTCGGTGGTCAACTGACCGGGCTTGAAGACGATGCTCTGGGGGAGGGCCATCTTGCCAATGTCGTGCAGGAGGGCAGCCTGGCGCAGTTCTTCGCACTGCAGGGCAGACCAGCCCAGTTCGGTGGCAATTTTGACGGACCAGCGCGCCACGCCTTCAGCATGTCTGACTTCTTCGGTGTTCCAGAAGCCCATCAGGGTGAGCCAGGGGGTGCAACCATCGAAATCCATGGGGGGGAGAAACCGAAAGGTGCTGTTCAATTCTGACAATTCCAACATTCCAAACCAACTCCGAGTCTCAGTTCAGGCGTGGCGCCTCGCCTGTACCTTACAGTCTGAAGATCAGATCTCTACAAAGTCTCTACGGAGGGAGGGCACCGAGAGTTGCATGTAGAGGTTTCAGACTTGAAGGATGGGTCCAGCCACACCAGCAAGAAGTAAAGCCCTGAAAACCACTGCCCTGGTCCAGAAAATTTGTGTGTTTCACACGCTCTTCCCTGGAGATGATCACAGTGTGCCTGAACACCCCTGAACGACCCCTGAACGATCAGGGCAACTGTTCATGGGTGCATGTGTCTAAACTGAGTCTAAAAATAAATGGATGTGGAGTTTTTGATTTTTTTGTTCTGGACACGTTTCGCTTAAAGGGTTTCGAGGGGATTTTGTTTCGCCAGCGCCTGAACATCAGGGAGATCCTGTATTGACCTCTCCAGATTTCCCGGATTCGGCCCTGTGTGTAGAGATTTTAAACCTGAACGCCAGACCTGCTCACTTCTGGTTCTGCTGAATCAGGTAGTCCACCGGACTGTGGTCCACCGACTTCTCCAGGACCAGAGAGGTGTTCAGGGTGCCATGCATGGACAGGGTGCCCAGGAGTTTTTGCAGGTGTTCGGTGTTTCTCAGCATCACCCGGAAGACATAAGAGTCTGAGCCTGTGACATTCCAGCACTCCAGAATCTCGCTGTACCCTTTGAGCAGTTTGATGATGGCCGACCAGCGTTCTCCAGGTGCCTGCAGGCGGATCAGGACTTCGAGGTCAAAGCCCAGTTTTTTGGTGTCCACCTGCACACTGTAGCCTTTGATGATCTCACTGGCCTCCAGACGGCGCACCCGTTCGGTCACCGCTGCAGTGGACAGGCCCACCCGTTTCCCGAGTTCTGTGAACGTGATGCGGGCATTCTGGGAAAGCTCACGCAGGATTTTCAGGTCAATGGCATCCAGAGCAGGAGAGTTTTCAGGCATGACTCTATTTTGCACTGAAATTCACGGAAAATCATCTGATTGGCTCAAAAAACTCCATTCCTTCAGGCTGTTTTTCTTTCTACAATGCCAGCATGATTCTCTCCGGCACCCAGAGCAGGCCAGGCAACCTTGTTCCCCTCGCCCTCACAGCGGTGTACCTGATCTGGGGAAGCACCTATTACGCGGTGCACCTGACGCTGGAGAGCTTTCCTCCATTCCTGCAGGGCGGTGTGCGCTTTACTCTGGCAGGCCTCCTGATGGTCCTCATCACCCTGATTCAGGGCAAGGCCATGCCCAGCAGAAAACAACTTTTCAATGCCTTCATTGCCAGCATCTTCCTGGTGGTGATCGGGCACATGCTGCTGGTTTACGCGCAGCAATGGGCCACCAGCAGCATGACCGCACTTGCTGCAGCCACCATTCCCTTCTGGAGCACCCTGTGGGGCCTCACCCGCAGACAGAAACCCACCCGCAATGACCTGCTGGGTCTGGCCGTCGGGTTTGCAGGGATCGTACTCCTCAACCTTGAAAAACCCATGGCGGCCACTCCTGCAGGTCTGATCTGCCTTTTTGTGGCCCCTGTGGTCTGGGCTTACGGCAGCATCTGGCTCAAAGGCAAGGACACCCCCGAAACCTTCACCCTGAACAGCTACATGATGCTTTTCGCAGGCCTGCAGAACTTTGCAATCAGCCTCCTTCTGGGAGAGCACATGCTCAAAACCCCAACCCTGCAGACCTGGGGGGCCCTGGGGTTCCTGATTGTCTTTGGCAGCATGATCGCCTACACTGCCAGTGCCTACCTGATCCAGAACACCCGTCCTGCAGTGGCGACCAGCTTTGCCTACGTGAACCCGGTGATTGCCCTCCTGCTCGGGGGTCTCCTGGCAGGAGAGAACCTGCCCCTCAAAGGCTGGATTGCTGTGGGCATGATCATCGGGGCCGTGGTTCTGGTGGTGCTCAAACCCCTCAGGAAATCAGCCTCCTCCTGACCTGCAATGCGGGAAATCGAGACTTTGCTCCCGGTCCCTGCCTGCTGGGATCTGACATACTGAGAGCATGCAAGTCAGAACTGTGACCCGGGCAGATGCAGATCTGTTCCGACATTATCAATTGACCGATGATGACCGGCGCTTCACCGCCCATCCCAGAGACACCCTGGACGACTTCTCTGTGGACCCCGACCGCAGGCATTATGCGGTGTTTCTGGAAGACCGCCCCATCGGGTTTTTCACCCTGCACGCCGGACCCACCATCAAATCCTTCGCCTACAGCGACAGCAGTGTGCTGTTCCGCGCTTTTTCCATTGACCATCGGGAGCAGGGGAAAGGCTACGGCAAGCAGGCCATGCAGCACGCTCTGGAAACCGCCAGAAAGGACTTCCCGGAGGCCACAGAGATGGTGCTGGCGGTGAACAACGGCAACCACAAGGCCCAGCACCTCTATGAAAGGCTGGGGTACCGGGACCAGGGACGCAGCCGCATGGGACCCCACGGACCACAGATTCTGTACTACTGCCCGCTCAGAGAAGAATAAGCCCCTCTCCATCTGAAGGTTCCAGGGTCTGGTACCACTGCAGCAGCTTTTTCTGCTCTGCAGAATGTTTCTCGGGCACTCGATTCACCATCAGGTCCCTGACCCTGGAGATCTCCAATGTGCGGTCTGTGATCTGCAGGACCTGTCCGCTCTGGACTTTCACTTCCAGCACCTCATTGAATTTCCAGGCATCCTGAAAGCCTCCATGCACATACAGGGTGCGAATCAGGTCATGCCCGATCAGGAACCGCCCTGTGAACTCCACCTGCTGCCTGGGCCTGTAGACCAGGTTGCCGCAAGGGTGCGGTCCATCGAGTTTTTCTGCCTGCACCCCCATGACTGCAGGAGGGGTGCCCGGACAAGAAGTCACAATGGAATCCACCAGAAAATCAGATTCCTCAATGGCATAGGTCACGCAGTACCCTCTCCAGCATGCCGTTGAAGCAGGTGGAGGCCTGAAGGCCACCTTTTCCATCTCAAAGAGGCCTGTTCCTCTCACTGTGCAGAGTTTAAAGTCCCTGTGCTCCAGCAGCACCACATCATGGGCCTGTCCGGTCATGGTTTCACCCCAGCAATTTCTCCACCAGCCTGGGAACCCCAGCGGTGGCTTTTTCCTGAATGGTATAGAGGTTGGGAATTCCTGAAACATCAGGCAGGTTGGGGTCGATGATGCACTTGCGGGTTGCTGCAGGCACCTCATGGATCAATGCTGCAGCAGGAAAAACCATCAGTGAAGTTCCGACCACCAGAAAGAAGTCTGCTGTTCGACAAAGCTCAGCGGCCTTTTCGATCTCAGGCACCATCTCTCCGAACCAGACGATGTGGGGTCTGAGCTGTGATCCTTTTTCGCAGGTGCAGCCCACATGGATTTCAAGGTTTTCTGGATCAATCTCATCGATGTCGTAAATCAGGCTGGCATCCTGGGTGGACCGGACCTTGCGCAGTTCCCCGTGCAGGTGAAGCACCTTGCTTGATCCTGCCCGTTCATGCAGGTCGTCCACATTCTGGGTGATGATCTGCACATGGTGTTTTTTCTCCAGCTCCGCCAGAGCGAGGTGGGCTGCATTGGGCTGTGCCTCGAGGGCCTGTTTGCGACGCAAATTGTAAAAATCCAGCACCAGCTGGGGATTCTTTCGAAATCCAGCAGGGGAGGCCAGATCTTCCACCGAATGGGTCTCCCACAGCCCTCCCAGATCACGGAAGGTTTTGAGGCCCGATTCTGCAGAAATTCCAGCTCCAGTTAAAACGACAATGTTGGCCATAACATTCCCAGTTTAGAGGGGTGCAGCGTGATGCTGATGTGCCCTGTGGCGGATGGGAGGATGGCTTATTCGGGAGTTCACAGTAGACAGTTCCCAGCGAAATGACCTTCAGGTTGTTTTGTGGGCAGATCCTGTAGGGTTGTGCTCTGTCAGATCCAGCAGAAGAGAGGCTGGTTCCCCATTACTGATCCCTGATGATAAGCCATTACGTCTGGGTCAGGTTTTTTTGCGATTCATTTTGAACGCTCACACCCTACCATGAGCTCTCATGGGGCATCGAGCAAATTTCATTCTGATTCAGGAAGGCCAGACCTTCTGTTTCACGGACCGCTGGAGCGGCATCAACATTCCGAATTTGACCTTCTGGGGAGAGCATCTCACCCTGCAGCATCTGGATGTGCAGCATGCGGTGGTTCCTGAGTTTCTGCGGGACAGCCTGTGGTGTGAGGGAGGGTTTCTGCTGAACCGGGACCAGAAGGCCCTGGTGTTTCACTTTGATTACTGGTCGGTGGACGCTGAACCTCTGGTGGACCTGAACGGCAAGATGTACCACTGGGACATTTTCACGGAGTTTCCGCTGCTGGTGCGCTGTTACCTGGACATGGTGCGTGCCTGCTGGCCCGGGTGGACCATCAAGTTTGCCCAGACTGTGGATTTCTGCTGTCCGCAGGGTTTTGAGTTCGATGTGGAGAAGATTCCCGAGAAGGAGATGGAGGTCACGGCAGAGCAGGTTCTGGATTTCCCGCTCGGCAAGACGGAGATCTACCTGAAATTTGCCGAGCTCCTCCTCATGGACCAGCGTTTTGATTTCCGCATGGTGGCCCAGCAGGTGTTGCAGACCCATCCTCAGGCAGAACTGGCCGTGGATTACTTCAAAGCCCCTTCCCAGATTCCCGGGATGAGGGACCGTGAAGAGATCATGCGGCAGGTGTTGCGGGTGGTGCTGGAAGACTGAGCTCTGAAAAAACAGGTCAAAAATTTAATGTCTGGGTGCTTGCTTAGACGGGTTTGTGATCAGTGTGCACAATCTTCACCAGATCTCCATGTGGGGATGGCGCGGGTGGGATAAGATGGTATCTGAAACCGATATCGTTATTCTTTACAGGTGTTTTACACCTGTGTCACCCGAGGAGACTTCATGCTGGAAGCTGACCGTCGTGCCGAAATCCGTTCTCCTGTGGCCGCCCGCCTCACCTGGGTGCCGTACCTGTTCATTGCCCCCTTTTTCATCTGCTTTTTCCTGTTCTGGCTCTTTCCCTTTCTGTTCACCATCTTCAGTTCCCTGACCAACTGGGCCGGGGTGTTCAGCACCAGACCCCTGGAATTCGTGGGCCTCTCCAACTTCGGGTACTACATCGAAGATGAGCGGTTCTTTCAGGCCCTCATGCGCTCTTTCACCGGAGCCCTGCAAACCTCCCTGTTGCAGCACCTCGTGGCGATTCCTCTGGCCTTCATCCTGACGGTGGGCTTCAAACGCTGGAGGGGCACCCTCAGTTCCATCTACTTCCTGCCCTACATCACTGCACCTCTGGCGATCATGCTGCTGTACAGCACTTTTGGCCGCAAGATGATGGAAAGCATGGGCAATGCCCTCATGGAAGTGGGACAGAACCCCACATTTGGACCCGTCATGGAGCGCCTGCCCGAGTGGGTGTTCCAGGTTCCCTTCACCCTGCTGAACATTCTCCCGGACATCTGGCAATACATCGGCTGGAATGTGCTCCTGTACCTGATGATCATGAGCACCATCCCCAAGAGCCTGTTTGAAGCCTCCAGGCTGGACGGCATCACCCTGATGCAGCAACTGAGGTACATCGTCTTCCCCCTGATCAAGCCGATGGTCTTCTTTGCCCTCAGCATGAGTTTCCTGCAGCAACTCGGTTTTTTTGACAGCCAGGGGTCCAGCATCAGTTCCTACATCCAGCGCATCAGTGCCTTCGATGGGGACCTCGGAGGAGGATCGGCCATGAACCTGATGCTCTTCGGCTGCATGCTGCTTTTTGTCGGGCTGGCCTACGTGCTTTTTGGACGGGGTGCGAGCAGCATCGAACTGTCCTGGCAGATGGAAGGCAAAGCCAAAGACCACCCCTTCAAACCTGCCACCCGCTGGTTTCTCGGGATTCTGCTGCTGGCAGGCTGTGTGCTCTCCATTGCGCCCTTCCTGCAAACCTTCTTCTGGGCCACACAGACCGATGGCGAGTTCTACAAGGTGCCACCACAGTTCTGGTTTGGGAGCAACACAGCTTTCAACTTCAAGGACCTGGTCGAGAACATCCCCCTGCTGCGCAACATCTGGAACACACTCTATCTGGCAGGCATGGCCACCGCTGGCACCCTGATCATCAGCAACCTGGCCGGGTATGCTTTTGCGCACCACCAGTTCAAATTCAAAGGGCTGCTTTTTGGTGTGGTGATGTTCAGCATGCTGTTCCCACCCACCCTGAATGCCATCCCCACCGCCCTGATGATGAACACCCTGGGCTGGGCAGAGATGCCCCGTGCCCTGTGGGTCCCTGCTCTGGTCAGTGGTTTCAGTGTCTTCCTGATGCGACAGTACATCAAAGCCAGTGTTCCAAAAGAGACCCTGGAGGCCGCCCGTGTGGACGGCGCAGGCGAATGGATGATCTTCTGGAAAATCATCTTCCCTTTGAGTGCCCCGGTGCTCAGCGTGCTGGCCCTGATCCTCTTTGCCAACCACTGGAACAGCTTCTCACTGGCCCTCGCCACCTTCAAGGACATGGACACCTACGTGATCCAGCAGGCCGTGCGCAGCCTGCAACGCCAGGACCGCACCCACATGGGCACCCTCTACATGGGAGTGAGCATCAGCACCCTGTTCCCCCTGGTCCTCTACATGGTGAGTTTGAGAAGCCTGATGCTTTTCACAGGTGGCGACATGAGAAGCAAGGTTCCAAAATTTACCAGCAGTGATCCTGAAGAAGAAAACACCCCAGCAGCCTGACTCTGACCCCGGCATGTCCGGGGTTTTTTCTTCAGCCTGCCTTTCTGGCAGCCTCACAGTTCTGGGAGGTCACAGGATTAAAATCGGGCACAGGGAGGCTTGCCATGCAAAGAACACCCGTCACTTCAAGCGTGATCAAGAGTGCAGGATACGACCCCAGAACCCGCGTGCTGGAAATCGAACTGCACAACGCCAGTGTCTACCGTTATTACGATCTGGATTCAGAAGCCTATCAACAGTTCCTGGATGCTCCATCAAAAGGAACCCACCTGAATCAGATGATTAAACCCAATTACATTTACAATGAAGTGACCAGTGACATTGAAGATGAAGAAAATCATTCATTGATGTGATTTATAAAACTCACTTTTTTCATTAAGACACAAATTACCATTTATGACATTTATGTCTCTGACCCTGAATTATACTGTGATCCATAGAAGCCCGGGTTTGATTTAAATTCAAGGAGGTACTTATGGCAGTAAACAGCAGTCCAGGTGCTTCATCTGAAGAAGACCAGAACAAAGTCAGTCCAATTGCCGAACGCGATAAGCATCAGACTGAAAATGAACAGTGGAACCATGACAAACAGTTTTCAAACAGTCAAGACGATGAGAAAGGATCTGAAACAACGTCTGATCGAACCGATCCTCAGCTGTTTGGAGAGGGCGGAGCAGGTCAGGACTAGACTGAACCATCCCACCTTGAAATGCACCACAAAAACATAACTTAACCCCTAAAAACCCCTGCCACCGAGCAGGGGTTTTCTTGTGAAGATCAGGTTTGAACCTCAATCCCGATGGGGGACCACCATCACAGGAACATGGGTGCGCTGCATCACCCCCTGGGCCACGCTCCCCAGGAAGAACAGGTTCAGGCCTTTGCGGGCATGGGTCCCCATGAAAATGAAATCTGCCCCAAAGCTCTGGGCTGCCTCAATGATGGCGTCCACAGGTTGACCAACCACCACCTCCAGTTCCATTCTCTCTCGCTGGGCCTCCTCGAACTGGGACAGCACCTCGTCCTGAAAATGCTTTTGAATGGCGTCATGGTTGGCCTGCTCCCCCAGCGAGGACTGGTAGGGGAGAGAGCGCACATTGGGATTGAACACATGCAAGAGTTTGATCTCAGCGTTGGGCATCAGCTCCCGTGCAAGCTTCAATGCGCGGTGTGCACCTTCGGAAAAATCAGTGGGAACCAGAATGCGCGTCATGATGAATCCTCCTATGCTTTTATTTTGCCTCCAGTCAGGTGAAAAAGCAGGGAAGAATGTCGCAGAAGCCCGCCTCTCGACTGTGCAAGCCTGAAAAGCCCTGGATTGTCGAGATGACCTCTGCAGCACACCGGAAGCAGGGGTTATGGTGAACCCACTTCCATGGCCACTTTCTACAACGTTCTCCCCATGATCCTGATCTTCCTGGTGGGGGTGATCATCCGTCGCACCGGCATCCTGGCCCTCAGGGACGGAGAGGCCCTCCTGAAGGTGGTCTTCAACATCACCGCTCCAGCCCTCTTCATCGCCTCGGTGAGCCAGCTCAAAATTGGACCGGACGTGCTGATGCTGCCCCCACTGGGGATCACCATGTTCTTTGGGATCTACCTGCTGGCCCTGCCCATCGGCAAACTGCTGAGGCTCCCCAGACCCACACTGGGCACTTTCCTGCTGGGTTCATCCATCATGAATGTGACCTTCGTGCTGCCTTTCTTTGTTGCGGTTTATGGCATTCAGGAAGCCGGACGCATCTCTTTTCTGGACCTTGGCAACGCCCTGGTGGTCTTCACTTTCGGGTACGCCCTGGCCTGCCGGATGGGGGAGAACCAGAAGCGTGGCAACATGGCCGCCCGCATCCTGACCTCGCCCCCGATCATCGGGATCATCATCGGTCTGGTGCTGAACCTCTTCTCCCTGCACCCACCTGCCCCCATCATGAACACCCTGACCATGGTGGGCACCGCAACCCTCCCGATGGTCATGCTGGCCCTCGGCATGTACTTCAGCCCAAAGGTCCGCAACCTGCCTGTGACCTTCATTGCCGTGTCTCTCAGGATGCTCCTGGGCTTTGGTCTGGGCCTCTTGCTGGCAAACCTTCTGGGCCTCACCGGAATCAACCGGATGCTGCTCCTGCTGACCGCCAGCGCTCCTGCAGGCACCAACACCCTCACCTTCTCGGTGCTGGAGAAACTGGACACCGAACTTGCCTCCAGCATCGTGTCCATGTCCATCCTCTCCGGGTTGGTGGTGATCCCTCTGATCTTGCTGGTGGCCTGAGACAAAAACAAATCCCCCGAGATTTCTCTCGGGGGATTTCTCTGGCGTGGCTGGGAGGATTCGAACCCACGACCTTCTGATCCGTAGTCAGACGCTCTATCCAACTGAGCTACAGCCACATGCCTTTTACTACAAACGCCAACCAAATTGGCGGAGAGGGAGGGATTTGAACCCTCGGTACCCTTTTGGAGTACGTGCCCTTAGCAGGGGCATGGTTTAAGCCACTCACCCACCTCTCCAAGGACTCCTTGGACGTCTTCTGGCGGAGGGAGAGGGATTCGAACCCCCGGTAGGTCGCCCTACAACGGTTTTCAAGACCGCCGCTTTAAACCACTCAGCCATCCCTCCAAACCGGACATCCAGCTTCGTCTTGGCGACCAGCCTCAGACGCATGGAGAAGTATACGGAAGTCTCGGGATTTTGTCAACACCTCCTGGGGGAGGGCAGAAGGCCAAAGGCAGAAGGCAGAGGGCAGGTGCAAGAATCTGTATTGCCAGACAGCATCAAGACCACTGCAAAAAGCCACAGCTCTAGCAATTCTTATCAAAAGGCAGAAAGCTGAGGTCGAAAATTCCTTGAAAAGCCTTCTGCCTTCTGCTCTCTGCCTTCTGCAAACCTTCAAAACCCAGAGTTCGTCCCGGTCAGCCCATACTCCGTCACAATCCACTGCACCGGAACATCATGCTCCTCGTGGGGAAGTTTGCTGACCAGCAGGGCGTCGCTGGTCACGCCGACCAGACGGCAGTCCCTGGCAAGGGAGAGCAGGAAGCGGTCATAGTGGCCCATGCCGTAGCCCAGACGGTACCCCTGTTGATCGAAAGCCAGACCGGGAATCAGGACCAGTTGCAGGACCAGGGGGTCTTCTTCGGGGGTGCCGGGTGGGGGTTGCAGCATGCCGAGGGGATGCCGCTGTGTGGCGGTCTCCCAGCGGTGAATGGTCATGTGGGGCTCAGGTTCGGTTTCGGCTTTGGGTACGTAGAAAGAGACTTCCGGAAGCAGTTTCGGGAGCCTTTCCAGGCTGATTTCAGTGCCGAAAGCCTTGTAGGTCAGAACATGCTGGATGTCCTGATCGTAAATCCACTGTGCGAGGTGCTGGATGACGTCTTCAGAAACGTCGGGGGTGGCTTTGCGGGTGCTTCTGGCCCATTTGCGCCAGTCGTGTTTCGCAGAGCCCAGAGAAGGCATGCTGTGCATACGCTTTCAGTATAACGGGTTTTGAAAGTGGCGGATGGTAAGCAATGCTGGGGGTTTCGACGAAGCGCAGAAGGCAGAGGGCGGAAGGCAGAAGGCTAAAACAGCTTAAGCTCAGGCGTTATGTGCCTTCTGCCTTGGCTTTCAGCCTTCTGCTGAACACAACAGCCTTGTTTAAAACGACCCCCCTTGCCCCTAGAGCTTTGCCTTATGATGTGTCCCATGAGTCTTTCTTCTCAACCTTTGGTCGGTGTGGTGATGGGCAGCCGTTCCGATTTTGAAACGATGGAGCATGCTTTGAAGGTCCTCCAGGAATTGAACGTCCCGTATGAAGTGCGGGTTTTGAGTGCGCACCGCACCCCTCACCTGCTGTCTTCTTACGCGCAGAGTGCCAGAGGTCGGGGCCTCAGGGCAATCATTGCCGGGGCTGGAGGTGCCGCGCACC
The DNA here is from genome assembly GCF_007990775.1 of Deinococcus cellulosilyticus NBRC 106333 = KACC 11606. Taxonomy (NCBI): domain Bacteria; kingdom Thermotogati; phylum Deinococcota; class Deinococci; order Deinococcales; family Deinococcaceae; genus Deinococcus; species Deinococcus cellulosilyticus. The sequence continues at coordinate 74,032 of NZ_BJXB01000005.1, forward strand.
TGCCAGGAATGCTGGCTTCTTTCACCACCTTGCCTGTGCTGGGGGTTCCGGTGCAGTCAAAAGCCATGAGTGGGCTGGACAGCCTGTACAGCATTGTCCAGATGCCTGGTGGAATTCCTGTGGCGACCTTCGCGATTGGCCGTGCAGGGGCCACCAACGCTGGTATTTTTGCGGCAAGTCTGCTCTCCAGCGAGTTCCCTGAAATCCGTGAATCGCTGGACAGTTACCGCCAGCGTCTGACCCAGGCGGTGCTGGATGATCCTTATTTTGAAGGGCATCCTCAGGCTCCTACAGGTGAAGGGGACTTCTCTGTGCTGACCCAGGGGGAGGATTCTCCTTGAATCCACTTCCTCCCGGTTCAACCATTGGTTTTCTGGGTGGAGGGCAACTGGCCCGCATGCTGGCGATGGCTGCCACAAGCATGGGCTACCGGACGGTTTTTCTGGAGCCTGATCCGAATGCGCCTGCCCGCGAGGTCTCGCAGCACATTCAGGCCCCTTACACCGATGAGGCAGCCCTGGCAAAACTTGCAGAACTTGCAGATGTGGTGACGCTGGAATTCGAGAATGTGCCCGATGGTGCCCTGAACTTCCTGGAGTCCAGAGTGCCTGTCTACCCTCAGGCGCAGGCTTTCCGGGTGTCCAGGAACCGCATTCTGGAGAAACAGACCCTTGTTGATGCAGGTCTGCAGGTGGCCCCTTACCGGGTGATCCGTTCAGAGACGGATCTGGAAGGTGCCCTGGCTGAAATGGGAGGCAAAGCCATCCTGAAGACCGCAGAACTGGGTTATGACGGCAAAGGTCAGGCCCGGGTGTCCAGCGATCAGGAGGCTTTGGAGGCTTTCCGCCAGTTCAGGGTGGATTGTGTTCTGGAAAGCTTCGTGCCATTTGTGCGTGAGATCAGTGTGCAGATTGCCCGTGCGCCCAGTGGGTACGCAGGCCTCTCTGGCATCGTGGAGAACGTGCACCATCAGGGCATCCTGAAACGCAGCATCTTCCCGGCCAGGGTCAGCGAAAAAGTTGTGAACACTGCCCGCGAATTCGCTGTGAAACTCGCTGAGCACCTGAATCTGGTGGGCCTCCTGACCCTGGAACTGTTCGTTCTGGAAGATGACAGTGTGCTGGTGAACGAAATTGCGCCCCGTGTGCACAACTCGGGTCACCTGACCATGAACGGTGGGGGCATCAGCCAGTTTGAGGCCCAGATCCGTGCGGTCACCGACCTGCCCCAGTGGGATTTTGAGCCCTTCATGGCCTGCAGCATGGTGAACATTCTGGGCTGGGAGAAGATTGAACCAGAGTGGGACGCCCTGACCGGAATTCAGGGTGCACACCTCCACCTGTATGGCAAAGCGAACCGTCCTGGCCGCAAGATCGGGCACCTGAACATCGCCCACTATGATCCCAATGTGGTGTGGGGGTCCACCAAGATTGCAGAGATGCTGCTCTTTGGGGATGTGAGCCCTTAAAACCGGAATTCACTTGCAGGGGCGGGCCGCCGGCTCGCCCTTTTTGTTCTGAAGTCCATTGCTGGTGAAATCGATAGACACAACAACACCATCAGGTGTAGCGTGAACTGACGATCATGACTGACTCTGCGAAAAACGTGCTGATTGCCCTCGGGGACCTGACCTGGGATGTGCTGGCGAAACCGGATTCGATGCTGCTCCCGGGTGGGGACACCACCGGTGTGATGAAACTGATGGGGGGCGGCAGTGCGGCAAATGTTGCGGCCTGGGCGGCCCGGGTGGGTTGCCCCACCACGTTTGTGGGCAAAGTGGGCAAGGACCGCTTTGGTGAAATGGCCGAGCAGGAACTTTCTGCCGAGGGGGTGCACACTGAACTGATCTGGTGTGACTCCCATCCCACCGGGGTGATTCTGGCCCTCATCGACCAGAATGGCCAGCGGTCCATGCTCTCTGGAGTGGGGGCTGACTTTTACCTGTATCCTTCTGAGCTTCCCACGCAAGTGCTGACCAGTGGCCGCCACCTGCACCTGACCGCGTGGAGCCTTTTCACCGACCCTCCCAGAGCGGCGGCCTTGCGGGCTGCAGCACTGTGTGAGCGGGCAGGCATGACCATCTCGCTGGACCCGGGCAGTTTCCAGATGATCTCGCAGATGGGCCGTGGGGATTTCATTGACCTGATGCATGAGATCGAGTTCGACATTTTATTGCCCAACCGGGATGAGGCGCACGCCCTGAGTGGCAAAAAGGACCCTCAGGCGATGCTGAAGTGGTTCCGCCATGAGTTCCCGAATGCCATGGTGGTGCTGAAACTGGACCGTGAAGGGGTGATGATCGACACGCCCCAGGGGGAACGCATTCAGGTGAGTGCCACCCAGGACACCGTGATTGATGCCACGGGTGCCGGAGACAGCTTTGGTGGGGCTTTCCTGGGGGTGTACCTGCGCACCGGGGACCTCAGGGTGGCTGCCCAGTGTGCTGTTCAGGCTGCAGGCTGGGTGATTTCCCGATACGGGGCCAGAGCCCCTCTCGACAACGACCTGCGCCACAGGCTGGAACAGTACCGGCAACTGGTGTGAGCTGATTTGTTTTTCAGCTGGCTCGATTAAGCTGAATGGGATAACATGACCAGAAAAAAATTTTCCATGAGTTTGTTCCTGGCCTGGGCCATGATTGTGGTGTTCCTGATTGCACTCGTTGTGAACCTGTACCGCCATTACACTGTGCCCACTGGGGCCGGGAAGTACACGCTGGAAGTGAAGCCCGGCACCACAGTGTCCAGCATTGCCCGTGAGTTGCAGGAGCATGACATCGTTCGCAATGCCGATGTGTTCCGTCTGGTTTTAAGGCAGCGGGGCAAGAGCAGCAACATCCAGGAAGGCATCTACGAGTTCAACGGTGAGCAGAGCATCTTTGAGGTGGCCGAGACCCTGGAACGGGGTGGAAAACCCCGCGTGGTGAATGTCACCATTCCTGAAGGCAGAAGGGTGAAGGACATCATCGAGATTTTTGTGAAGTCTGGGATCAGCAACCGCACGGCCCTCACCGAGGCATTCAGGCAGGTGAATGTGGCCCGGTACGCAAAAGGCTCACTGGAGGGGTTCCTGTTCCCGGCCACCTATCCTTTCCGCCCTGAAGCCACTGCAGAAGAGGTGGTCAAAACCCTGGCCGCCCGGATGGAACGGGAATTCACCGAGGAGCGCATCGAGAAGGTGAAGGCCCTGGGTCTGGATGTGCATGACTGGGTGGTTCTGGCAAGCATCGTGCAGGCAGAGGCGGCCAACACCAGCGAAATGCCCCTGATTGCAGGTCTGTTCCTCAACCGCATCAAGATTGGGATGCCCCTGCAGTCCGACCCAACCATTGCTTATGGTCTGGGCAAGGACCTGCCTGAACTGGACCGCAGTGCAGGAGATTTCCAGCGGGACACCCCGTACAACAGTTACACCCGCAGGGAACTTCCCCCCACCCCGATCAACAATCCCGGGGAGGCAGCCCTCCTGTCCATCATCAACAACGAGCGCCTGATCAACGGCAGGCCTGCCCTGTATTTTGTGCACGGACGGGACCGCAAGATCCATGTGAACAGTGACTTCCAGAGCCACCTGCGGGATGTGGAACGTTACCGCTGAGGCAATCCACTGAAAACGTTTTTTGCGTTCTTTGCCGATCTTGAGTTTTCTCTGGATCGGCTTTTTGAGGTCACATGGGAAGATCCCTGATCCCAGCTGAAGTGCAGCAGAGTTGAACTTTACCGGGAAATACTCTATATTTGATGCAATCGTTTGCAACCCAATACCCACGACGGAATCGCCTTTGTCCGTCTTAAAAACGTGTCCTCCTGTCACTTTGTAAAAACGTTTTTAGACTGAAACCCTGCAAGGTGATTCAGGAGGATTTATGCACTGGAGATCAACCACCGGAAGTCTCGCTGTTGTCCTGCTGCTGGCTGGATGCAGCCAGACCCAGACAGGCACCCCTGCTGCAGTGAACAAGGCAGCCCTGACCAGTTGCGCCAGCATCTCGATCAACGAGAATGCGTACTACCGCATTGTGGGCAGGCAATCGAACCGTGCCCTGGATGTGAAAGAAGTCAGCACTGCCAATGGTGCAGCCGTGCAAACCTGGGGCTACGGTGGGGGAGACAACCAGAAATGGCGTTTCCAGTCGGTGGGAAGTGGTTTCTACCGGATCACCGCAAAACACAGTGGCAAGGCCATGGATGTCAGTGAAGTGAGCCAGAACAACGGGGCCATCATCCACCAGTGGGATTACGTGGGTGGGCAGAACCAGCAGTGGTGCTTGCAACCCACCGACAGCGGTTTCTACCGCATCCTGGCCAAACATTCCGGTAAAGCAGTAGATGTCAAAGACCTCAACACTGCGGATGGCGGTGTGGTGCACCAGTGGGATTACGTGGGCGGAGCCAACCAGCAATGGAAGTTTGAACAGGTGGAGACCATCAACCAGCCCATCTGGAGCCAGGAATTCAATGAACCCTCAGGCGCGCAGCCTTCCACAGCCATCTGGAACTTTGAGACCGGAGGGTCAGGCTGGGGCAACAACGAACTGCAGAACTACACCAACCGGGCCTCCAACCTCGCCATGAACGGGGCAGGGCAACTGGTGATCACGGCACGCCGGGAGGCTTTCGGAAGCTGCTGGTATGGGGCCTGCCAGTACACCTCGGCGCGCATCACCACCCAGAACAAGTACTCTGTGCTGTACGGACGCATTGAGGCCCGCATCAAGATCCCCGGAGGTCAGGGCATCTGGCCTGCCTTCTGGATGCTGGGGGCCAACCTGGGCAGCGTGGGCTGGCCCAACAGCGGTGAAATTGACATCATGGAAGTGGTGGGCAGCGACCCCAACACTGTGCACACGACCCTGCACGGCCCTGGCTACTCTGGATGCTGTGGGATTCACGGGGCCTACAACCTCGGGCAGGCTGTGTCCAACGCCTACCATGTGTTCGCTGTGGACAAACGTGAAAACGACATTCGCTTCTTTGTGGATGGGGTGCAGGTCTTCCGCGTAACACCCTCCAACCTGCCTGCAGGCACCCAGTGGGTCTTCAATCAGCCTTTCTTCATGCTGCTGAATGTTGCAGTGGGAGGCAACTGGCCTGGAAATCCAGATGCCAGCACCCCTTTCCCTGCCCAGATGCTTGTGGATTACATCCGCGTCTATCCCTGAGCTGCAGGTTCTTGATTCTCTAAATCTACCTATGTAGACTTGAGCCATGATCCGGTACTCACCGCACATGGCTCAGGTGCTTTTGTTGCTCACCCCTCAGCCAGAACGCTGGTTTCATGGGTATGAAATGGCCCAAACCCTTTCCATGAAATCGGGCACCCTGTATCCCCTGTTGATCCGTCTGGAAGGAGAGGGATGGTTGGAGTCCCGCTGGGATGATTCCACCCCCAGACGTCACCTGTACCGCCTCTCCGATCAGGGAAAAATGCTTGCTGCCGGGTGGCTGGAGCGTCACCCGCAGCGGGTGCAGATGTTGAAAGGAGTTTTCACATGAAATTGAGGCCTTATTGGAAAGCCCTGTGGGCAGAATCCCGCAACCTTCCTGCTTCAGAGCGGCTGGGATGGTTGGTGTCCGGGGCCTGGACGCTGTTCTGGAAGTATGAATCCTGGTGGCTGGTGGGGTGGGGTCTGGCCCTTTATGTGGTTTTTCATGCCAAAACATGGATGGGTCAGGAACTGGTTTCTGCACCGCTGGTGTTCGTGGTGAGCCTCCTGGCACATGCAATGAAGCCCTGGCGGCTGCATGACCTCTGGGGATATCCGATCTGGCTGATGCTGTTGGTCATCCTGCTGGGCTGGCACGCAGGCTGGGATGGGCTGGATCTGGTGCTGACCCTTCTGGCCATGGGAAGTGCAGGGTGGCTGAGCAAAACCATCCATCTCTCAAAAGAGAGCAGAAGCAACAAGGCATAAGCCAGAACAGGGATTTCAGGGGAACACGAAAGGTTCACACTTGATCCATGCAGCGTGTGATGATTCTGGGAGAACCCGGTTCAGGCAAAAGCACCCTGGCAACTGCACTGGGAGCAAAACAAAAGCTTCCCGTGGTTCATCTGGACCGGATCTTCTGGCAACCCGGATGGCAGGAACCTGATCCGGCAACTTTCAAAGCGCAGCATGACAGGTGCGCCAGCGAAGAGCGCTGGATCATCGATGGGATCTACTGGAAGACCATCGATTTTCGGGCCCAGCGTGCAGACACCATCATCTGGCTGGACCTGCCTCTGTGGCTCAGGCTGTACCGGGTTTTGCGCCGCACCCTGATCACCCTGGGCAAGTCGCGCCCTGATCTGGCTCCCGGTTGCCCGGAGAAATTCGATTTTGGCTTTTACCATTACATCCTGATTGGGCACCAGAAGCGAAACCAGCGGATTTCCAGCCTTCTGGAAAAGTTCGAAGGCACAAAACAGGTGATTGTGCTCAGGTCTCGCCGGGAGGTGCAGCAGTTTCTGGAAGGGCTCCAGGAGCGGCCTGTTGGAGGAGGGGATCTGGAAAAGTCAGGCCCATGAATGACTCTCTAAAGGATTCGACAAGTTACCTAAACAATTCTGAAATTCTGTCCTGATTTGCGTCAGTCTAAAGTATGGCTTTCTTTGATCTTCCTGTGACCGAGCTGGAACGCTACCTCCCTGACCGCACCGAACGCCCTGATTTTGATGCCTTCTGGCAAACCACCCTTGCAGAGGCCCGCAGCTTTCCACTGAATGCCACCTTCACCCCGTATCCCACCCCCTTTGAGACCCTGGAGTTCTTCGATGTGACCTACAGGGGTTACGGCGGCCACCCCATCAAAGGCTGGTTTGTGCTGCCAAAAAACCGTTCGGCAGAAAAACTGCCCTGTGTGGTGGAATACATCGGTTACGGTGGAGGACGGGGGATTCCTGCCCACTGGATGCACTATGCCAGTGCAGGCTACGCCCATCTGATCATGGACACCCGTGGACAGGGCAGCAGCTGGCGCACCGGAGACACCCCAGATCCTGAAGGCACCTCTCCCCACATTCCCGGTTTCATGACCCAGGGCATCGACAGGCCCGAAACCTACTATTACCGCCGTGTCTACACCGATGCTGTGCGTGCTGTGGAAGCTGCACGCAGTCACCCGCAAGTTGATCCAGAGCGCATTGCTGTGCTGGGTGGAAGCCAGGGGGGAGGCATCACCATCGCTGTGGCCGGACTGGACCCCACGGTGAATGCTGTGCTGCCCGATGTGCCTTTCCTCTGCCACTTCGAGCGTGCCGTGACCATGGTGGACAGTTACCCCTATCAGGAAATCACCAATTACCTGAAAATCCACCGCCGCAAGATCGATACGGTGTTCCACACCCTCAGTTACTTTGATGGCATGAACCTGGCGGCCCGTGCCAAGGCCCCCTCCCTGTTTTCTGTGGCCCTGATGGACTCCATTTGCCCGCCCTCCACGGTGTACGCGGCCTTCAACCATTACGCCGGTGAGAAAACCATCCAGGTGTGGCCCTTCAACCACCATGAAGGGGGAGACATGGACCAGACCATGCTGCGACTGGACTTCCTGCACAAAACCCTGCGTTGATTTTGTGTGGATCATGCAGGGGTGGACTGTTGGCCTGTCCCTGCATGATCCAGATCAGGGATTTCAGGCAATGGTGTTTCCTCTACAATGCCAGGAGCTGTCAGGGTTTTTCGGAAGTCCTGCTGTCCTGTCGGACACAAAACCTTTGCTGTGGCTTCTCCAGCACCAATAAAGAAAACAACTGGTTTCTGAAATGCTGCATTCAGTCCCAGTTCATTTGAGGGTTTGTGTATACCATCAGGGGGTGTACAGGCCATACGTCACCGAAATTCGAACCGCCCACCTGAAGGCCCAGCAGGCCGAACGGAGTGGCATGTATCACGTTGCCGTGCAGCAGTACCTGATCTGCCTTGAAAAAAGCGAGTGCCGTCAGGATTGCCAGTGCGTGAACTACTTCGCCCAGCAACTCAGCAACTGCTACCGCCAGATGGGTTTGCTGGACAAGGCGAATTTCTATGCGGGCCTGGCCCATCTGGACTGAATCCTCCCTCTGAATTTCTGTGTCCTGCCAGACCTCTGGCAGGATTTTTGCTGTTTTCTTTGCTGAAATCGCTGTCAGACAGACCTCTGTTCATTTCTTATCTGCAGCGTCGATAAAATGTTCTCAGATGAAAGCACTGATCACCAAACGTCTGAGAAACCACACCTACCCCCGGTGGTTGCAATGGCTGGCCCGCATCTTCTGGAGTGTGCAGGGCTGGAAACTTCACGGCAAACGCCCCACCATCCCCAAATACCTGCTGGTGGTCGCACCGCACACCACCAACCAGGATTTCTTCTATTACCTCTGGCTGAGCGTGGGGTACAACATCCACCCTTATTTCATTGCCAAGAAGGACATCTTCAATGGACTGCTGGGGCCCATCATGCGTTCCCTTGGCGGAATTGCCATTGACCGGGCCGCCAGTGCCGATGTGGTGGATCAGGCTGCAGAGGAATTCCGCAACGCTGAGGAAATGGTCATTGCCATCCTGCCCGAGGGAACCCGCAAAAAAAGACCCTACTGGAAGAGCGGTTTCTATTACATCGCCCTGGAGGGTCAGGTCCCGATGGTGATGGTCAGCATGAACTTCAAAGAGAAGTGGATCAAGCTCAGCGAACCCTACCACCTCACTGGAGACCAGCAGCGTGATCTGGATGTAATCCGCAGGTTTTATAGTGATGCTCACGGCATCAAACCTGAAAACTTCAGTGACATCGTCTTTCAGGAACGCACAGGCCAGAATTCAGGAGGACAGACATGAGTGTGGTTCTCGTCAGCGGAGCACGCACTGCCATTGGAGCGATGGGTGGGGCGTTCAAGGACATCAGCGAAAGTGAACTGGCGGTTCATGCGCTCAAAGGTGCGCTGACCCGTGCAGGGGTGCAGCCTGAAGACCTGCAGGAACTGACCCTTGGGCAGGTGATCAGTGCCGGGCGCTCTGCCTACAATGCCCGCAGAATTGCCCTCGAATCGGGCCTCCGGGAAGATGTGCCCAGTTATCAGGTGAATCAGCTCTGTGGCTCTGGGATGCGGGCAGCTTACGCAGCTTTCCAGGCCCTGAAGCTCGGGGAGCACCAGCTGGTCACGGCAGGTGGGGCAGAGAACATGACCCAGGCCCCCTACATCCTGCCCACCGCACGCTACGGGCAGAAACTCGGGCACCAGACCCTGCTGGACACCCTGACCCACACCCTCACCTGTGGGGTTTCTGATCTTCCGATGGGCATCACCGCAGAAAACATTGCGGAGAAATATAGGATCACCCGCCAGGAACAGGACGGGTGGACCGTGATCAGCCACCAGAGGGCACTGGAAGCCCAGCGTTCTGGACGGTTCGCAAAAGAGATTGTGCCTGTCGGGACCCGCTCTGGTCTGGTCGATCAGGATGAAAGGCCCCAGGAAACCACCCTGGAAGCCATCTCGAAACTGCGCCCGGTGTTCAAGAAAGAGGGCACGGTCACTGCAGCCAACGCCAGTGGCATCAACGATGGGGCCTGCATGATGATCTTTGCCACCGAGGATTACGCCAGAGCACAGGGGCTCCCCATTCTGGCCCGCATTCACGGATTCCACTCTGTGGGGGTCCCACCAGAACTGATGGGTCTTGGACCAAGCCTCGCCATTCCCAGATTGCTCCAGCGTTTCGAAAAGACCCTCTCAGACATCGATCTGATCGAGGTGAACGAGGCCTTTGCTGCCCAGTTCCTGGGTGTCGCCAGAGACCTGAACCTCGATCTGGAAAAAACCAACGTCAACGGTGGTGCAGTGGCCCTTGGGCACCCGGTGGGCATGAGTGGAGCACGGGTGCTTTACACCCTGGCCCTGGAACTTCAGGAACGCAACCTGCAATGGGGTGTGGGCAGCCTTTGTATTGGTGGAGGACAGGGCATCGCCTGTTTGATTGAGCGGGTGTGATCCGGGCTGGAACTGTTTTTTCAGTTTCTGTAACAGCTTTCTGAATGTTGCCCCGCTCATCTGCTGTGTTATGCTGAAAGCCCCACCCACGCTGTCCTGACAACAGGACAGTCCGCGCCGGAAGCCACCCCTTCCGGCGCACCCTTTTTGGAGATGAATAAGACAGTCGGCCTGAAAAGAATGGGCTTGTGCAAGAGCCAGTCAAAAAGACCTCTGCCTGACTGTTTGGTGGATCGCTGCGCCTTTCCTGTTTTCTGACTGGAGCGTCAGGTGATTTTTTGCTGATGGCTGAGAGCTGATGGCCCACCCCATCAACAGGGCCAGACTTCAGGCTTGCCCTGCCTGTCACCCACCCCGTTAAGACATCACCTGCTGCAAACAGTACCTTTAGGTGCACTTAAAAAGCAGGGGAATTCTCTGTGCCCAGGCAGGGGAAAGGCCAAAACGTCCCGAAAGTGGGCGCGTAGAATGAAAACCATGACGCCCACCCGAGCCGCCCTCCTCAGCCTGCTGGTTGGGGTGCTGGTTTTTGTTCTGAAGTACCTTGCCTTTTACTACACAGGTTCGGTGGCGCTGTATTCGGATGCCCTGGAAAGCATCGTGAACATCGTGGCTGCAGGTGCCGCCCTGATCGCCCTGCGTGTTGCGGCCATGCCCGCAGATCCCAACCACCCTTATGGTCACACCAAGGCCGAGTATTTCAGTGCCGTGCTTGAAGGGGTGCTGATTCTGTTCGCTGCCATCACCATTTTTCAGGAGGCCTATAAGGGCTTTCTGCACCCTAAAGAACTGAAAGACCTCAACATCGGGGCCATCATTTCGCTGGTGGCCTCGGGTCTCAATGGTGTGCTGGGCACCTACCTGATTCGCATTGGCCGGGCCGTGCGTTCTCCAGCCCTCACTGCAGATGGCCGGCATGTGATGACTGATGTGGTCACTTCGGTAGGGGTGCTCCTCGGGGTGATGCTGGCAGGCCTGACCGGAATCCGACTGCTGGACCCCCTGATCGCTGTGCTGGTGGCCCTCAACATCCTCTGGACCGGATGGCAGCTGATGAAAGAAAGTGTCGGTGGCCTGATGGACGCTGCCCCCAAAGCCGAACTGCTCGAGCAGGTGCGTCACATTGTGGGACAACACGGTGAGGGTGCCCTGGAGGCCCATGACCTGAGGGCCAGACACGCTGGAAGGATCACCTTTATTGAGTTTCATCTGGTGGTCCCTGGCAGCATGACGGTGGAGGAGGCCCACACCATCTGTGACCGCATCGAGGCAGGCCTCAAGGAAACCCTGCATGAGGTGGAAATCAGCATCCATGTGGAGCCTGAAAGCAAGGCAAAACACCACGGCATTGTGGTGCTCTGAAAAACAAAAAGAAGGCTTGCAGTGATCCCTGTCCTGAAGGGTCTTCATGCTTTGTGGCACAATGCAACTTGAAAGAACCATGAGTCGTACATGAGTTTTGAAGGCTGTGGGCTTTCAAGGAGGAGTTAACGTCATGCCGATTTTCGTGCTGGTGATTCTGGCAGGCATTGTGCTGCTGGTCCTGAGTGCCAACCAGAAACAGAAAGCTTTCCGCACCCCTGCCATTGCCCTGGTGGCCGTTGGACTGCTGGGTACGGCACTCTCGGGTGCATTCGTGATCATTCCGGCAGGCAGTGTCGGGGTGGTCTTCAACATCTTTGGGGGGGTGAAGCCCGGAGTGATGGGTGAAGGTTACCACTTCGTGCTGCCTGGGGTGGAGCGCGTCACCATCTATGAGGCCCGTCTGCAGGAAATCACCCTCTCCCGCATCGGAGAAAGTGGGCAGAACACCGATGAAAGCATCCATGCCCGTTCAAAAGAAGGTCTGGAAATTGCTGCAGACATCACCGTGCAGTTCAGCCTCAAAGCCGATGAAGCTGCCAAAATGCACAAGGAACTTGGCCCCCACTACATTGACACGGTCATCCGTCCCCAGGTGCGCTCAAAGGTGCGGGATGCGGTGGGCCAGTTCAATGCTGCCGACCTGATCTCCACCCAGCGCACCCAGCTTGAAGCCCTGATCACCGAACGCCTCACCAGTGAGTTTGACAAGAACCACATCGAACTCCGCAACGTGCTGCTGCGTGAACTGCGCATCCCCGAGTCGGTGGCCAAGGTCATCGAGGAGAAACAGACCGCTGAGCAGCAGGTGGCCATTGAAAAGAACCGCAAGCAACAGTCCGAAATCTCTGCCCAGCGCAAAGTCATCGAAGCCGAAGGGGACGCCAAAGCCCAGATTGCCCGTGCTGAAGGGGAAGCCAAAGCCCTCAGCCTGCGCGGCAAGGCCCTCAAGGAAAACCCTGAAATCATCCAGCTCACCATGGCTGAAAAACTCGCTCCGAGCATCCAGACCATCATGGTTCCCTCCAATGGCGGTTACCTGCTGGACCTCAAGAGCCTGACCACGGCGAAGAAGCAGTGACCTGTTGACCTCACCCCGCTTTGCTCCCTCTCCTGCAGGAGAGGACCAGAAAAAACGCCCCAATAGGGGCGTTTTTTCTGCGGTGAGGTCAATGCACCGTGCTCGTTGTCATTCTGGCCTGAAAAGACTGGAAGACCTTCAGTTGCAGTTTGCGCACCCACCAGCCAAACAGTTTGTAGATGCCCTGCGGTTCTGCATAACTTTCAATGCGGACCATCACTTCATTGAAAGGGCTGAGGCTCACCTCAAAGACCTCCACCCCAGACAGGGGGTTGCCTTTGAGGGTTCCCAGCACAGCGCGGTAATAACGGGGTGACTCTCTCAGGTCCATCATGCGGTGGGGGGCAAGCACCCACAGGCCCAGCACATTGATGCACACGGCAAGCCTTCTGCCCTGGGGGACGGCAAAGGTCCAGCCCAGATTGAACTGGCTCCAGGCCTGCAGGGACACCTTGGCCCGTTTGAAGGCAGCATCGCCCTGACCGACCTTGAATTCCACGAAGTCCCGATGGTAATGCTCCCTGGCATACTCCAGGCTTGGGAAGCTGAGGGGCGCCTCCTTGAGGGTTTCCAGGTGTCTTTCAAGAGCGATGGCCTCGGGCTTGCTGAAGTACACAGTCACAGTTCCTCTATGGTACCCCTTTTGGTCTTGCAGGGAACTGAATGGGAGCAGAAGGCAGAAGGCCAGGGCAGAAGGCACAAGAAAGCCTTAGCATCAGCTCTTTAAGCCTTCTGCAAAGAAAAAACCTGCATGCCATTTGAGTTCACACCAGAATTTTGCTAATATATTATGTTTGCCTTTCAAAGGCACATCGGCGTGCCCGGGATTGATTCCCTCCGGGTGCGGCACCGGAAGGAGGAATCATGCATAAAGTTGCCATTGTGGGCCGTCCCAATGTGGGAAAATCCAGCCTCTTCAACAGGCTGATTGGTCGTCGGGAGGCGGTCGTTGCAGACTTTCCCGGGGTGACCCGTGACGTTAAGGAACATGTCATGCTTTACGAAAACCACCGCATCGTCCTGATGGACACCGGAGGTCTCTGGAGCGGTGATGAGTGGGAACAGCACATCCGTGACAAAGCAGAAATGGCCATTCACGACGCCAAATGCGTGGTCTTCGTGCTCGACCCCAGAGACGGTCTGAACACCGCAGATTACGAAGTGGCCGAATGGCTTCGCAAAATTGGCAAACCCGTGATTGTGGTTGCCAACAAGATGGACTCGGTGAAGCACGATGATGTGTTCACTGCAGAACTCTGGGCCCTCGGTTTTGATGAACCCGTGCCGATCAGTGCAGAGCACGCCCGTGGCCTCGATGAACTGATGCGCCGCGTTCTGGAACACCTCCCCGAAGACGACGAAGACTATCCGGAGATTGCCCCCATCCGCATCTCCCTGATTGGGCGTCCCAACGTCGGGAAATCCAGCCTGCTCAATGCCATCACCGGATCGGACCGGGTGATTGTCAGCGACATTCCCGGAACCACCCGTGACAGTATCGACATTGAGTGGAACTTTGCAGGACAGCGCTTCATTCTGGTGGACACCGCCGGGATTCGCAAACGTCCCGACACCAGCATCGAAGAATTCAGCATGATGCGCTCGGAGTCTTCGATTGCCAACAGTGACATCATCTGGCTTGTGGTGAACGCCGGAGAAATCGGGGACCACGAACTGAAACTGGCCAACATGGCCTACGACAGCGGCAAACCCGTGGTGATCGTGGTCAACAAATGGGACCTGGTGCCTGACGCCGAACTGAAACGAACCGAGCGCATGCTGGACGAAAAACTCGCCCACCTGCACTTTGCGCCCAGGGTGTACACCTCGGCCCTCAACGATTACGGCATCCACGACATGCTGGCAGAGGCCATCAAACTCTACGAGAAGTGGCAGCGCCGCATCCCCACCGGGGAACTCAACAAGTGGCTGGATGTCTGGCAGATCAAACAGGCCACCCCCAACTTCAAGGGCAAACCCCTGAAGATGATGTACATCACCCAGGCCGAGACTGCCCCACCCACTTTTGTGATCTTCTGCAACAAGGAAGACTTCGTGACCCGCGCCTACGAGAACTTCCTGCAGAACCGCATCCGCGAGGACCTCGATCTGGCCGGAATTCCTGTGCGCATCGTCTGGAAAGAGCGTGGATCTTTCAAGAGCAAGTCCGAGCGCATCGAGGCCCAGAAGAAAAAAGCCCGTCAGGAAGACTGACCCCCTGCACCTGCTTCGCTTGTGCTGTCCCCCTCTGTAGGGGGACAGTGTGAGCAGAGCGAACACAGGGGGTATTTCGTCTAGCCTTACGGGACAAAATTTATTGTGACTCTGACACCATCCCGATAAACTGTTACCTATGTTAGAAGTGATTCGTGGTCTTTCCAAGAAAACCGACAGCAAAATCGTACTTGTGGTCTTAGACGGTGTGGGCGGCCTGCCCCTCGAAACCAATGGTGAAACCGAGCTCGCCACCGCAAAAACCCCCAACATGGATGCTCTGGCCAAAGACAGCCAGCTGGGCCTGATTGAATTGGTGGGTGCAGGCATCACCCCCGGAAGTGGCCCCGGTCACCTGAGCCTGTTTGGGTATGATCCCATCAAGTTCACCGTGGGTCGTGGTGCCCTGTCTGCTGTGGGCATTGGTGTGAAACTGAACGCTGGCGACGTGGCAGTGCGTGGCAACTTCGCCACCCTCGGTGAAGGACGCATTGTGAAGGACCGTCGTGCAGGCCGTCCTTCCGACGAGAAGAACGTCGAGATCGTGAGCAAACTGAAAGCTGCCATCCCCGAAATTGACGGAACCCCCGTCGAGATCTACACCGAGTCCGAGCACCGTTTCGTGGTGGTGTTCCGTTCCACCGGAACCCCCCTCGGGGCCAACGTCAGCGATGTGGACCCCCAGGAAACCGGTGTGCAGCCCCTGACCGCCCAGGCCCTGGATGCCGCCAGTGAGAAAACCGCTGCCCTGGTCAATGCTTTTGTGGCCCGTGCCGAGGAAGCCCTCAGGGACGAGACCCAGGTGAACGGTGCCCTGTTCCGTGGTTACAGCGACGTGCCCCATTTCCCCAGCTACGCTGACGTGTATCAGCTGAAATCTGCCTGCATTGCTTCCTACCCCATGTACAAGGGACTGGCAAGTCTGGTGGGCATGGATGTGCTGGATGTGCCCGGCGAAGAAGACGCCATGGAAGAGAAGATGCAGGTCCTCAGAGACAACTGGGACAAATACGACTTTTTTTACCTGCACTCCAAGAAAACCGATTCCACTGGAGAAGACGGCAACTTTGCGGCCAAGGTCAAGAAAATTGAACTCTTCGACAGCCTGTTGCCCCAGATTCTGGCCCTGAACCCCGATGTGATCGCCATTGTGGGCGACCACTCCACCCCCAGCAAACTGGCAAGCCACTCCTGGCACCCCGTGCCTTTCTTGTTGAAGAGCAATTATGGCCGCAAGGATCTGGCCCAGCGTTACACCGAAGAGGAAGCCGGAAAAGGCAGCCTCGGTCTGCGCAAGGGCACCGACATCATGCCCCTTTTGATGGCCAACGCCCTGAAACTCCAGAAGTACGGCGCTTAAACTTCAATTCTGCTGTCTCCAGTGTCCATCAGGGCACTGGAGATTTTTTGATTTCTGAAGGGCATGATCTGCCCGGAATGTGGGCTGTTCTGGAAGTCCAGACCCTGAAGATACAGGCATCTGGCCTCCATGTGAAAACCTCCATCAAAAGACGACTCCCGACATTGCCGGGAGTGATCTTTCATGTGGAGATGGGTTTTCATACCCTCCTTCAAAAGGAGGTCAAAGGTGCACTAGAACGGTCTGTGCTTCTTCTGGAAGTGCATCCTTTGTTTCAGAAACTCCTTTCCAAAATGGGATTTCATCTGCTTGTGTGATTGTGCGACCAGAAAAGGGTACTTTCTGGCCAGTTCCTGAAAGGTGGTCCTGAGGTCATTCATCTGACGGCTCAGAGCGATGCGGTCATCAATCACGGCTTTTTGGGCCAGCAAACGAGCTTCATTGGGTGGATTCTGGGCTTTCAGGGCTTCGTTGTAGGCCGTTAAAGCCTTGATGCGAAGGTCCTGCACCTTTTGCCGCAGCTGTTTTGCAGATTCCTGCCAGGTTTTGAATTTCTCCTGGTCTTCTGCAGACATGCGGGACATCAGGGTGAGGTTCCAGGCCTCACGTCGGAGTTCCTGAAGGGTGGTTTTGGAGTTGTTCTGTGGTGGGGTGCCCTGTGCAAAGGAGGAGGCAGGGACGAGGAAAGCCAGAGTGATCAGCAGTTTCTTCATGTACATTGCTCCTTTCCAACCCATTAGAGTGCGAAACCCTGGCAAAAGTTCCCGGATGTGCTGAATTTCTGGCACACCGTGCAATGAACCTGGACTTATCTTCCTCATGTTCCATCTTTCGTGAACGCAGAGCAGAATTGGAGCCAGATATCCCGGAAAATCGGTCAAAATTTTGCGACTTGTGAAACAATATTTGTACAACTTGCCAGAATTCTCTTGACATGCTGCATTTTTCACCCTATTCTTACTTTCAAGAGCCTTAAACGGCATGGGAGGTCCAGCTATGAAACTCATCACAGCCATCATCAGACCCGAGCGACTGGGCGCAGTGAAAGAAGCCCTGTTCAAGGTGGGCGTCACCGGCATCAGCCTCAGCCGGGTGTCTGGCCACGGCGGCGAGCGTGAAATCATCGAGCACTACCGGGGAACCCAGGTGCGCATGGAATTTCACGAAAAGGTGCACCTGCAGATTGCGGTCAGCGAACCCTTCGTGGATGTCACCGTCAACGCCATCTTGCAGAGCGCCCGCACCGGAGAGGTCGGAGATGGCAAGATTTTCGTGCAACCGCTGGACCGGGTGATCCGCATTCGCACCGGAGAACAGGACGTGGACGCCCTCACTCCGGTCAACCAGCCCGAAACCACTGCCGCTGCCTTAGGGGGTAAGAAATGAAGAAGTACCTGGCAACCGCTCTCGCCCTGGCTGGAGCCGCTTTCGCTGCGGACCCTGCCATTGACCGTGGTGACACCGCCTGGCTGCTGGCCTCCAGCGCCCTGGTGCTGCTGATGACCCCCGGGCTGGCCTTCTTCTACGGCGGCCTCACCCGCTCCAAGAGCGTGCTGAACACCATGATGATGAGCTTCATCGCCATGGGCGTGATTGGCGTGCTGTGGGTGCTCTTCGGATACACCCTCGCTTTCGGTGACAACGCCACCAGCCCCTGGATCGGCACCCTCGCCAACATCGGCATGAACGGCATCGGCCAGAACTCCCTGGCAGCCACCTTCGAAGAAGGACACTACATTCCCAAGTACGTCTTTGTGATGTTCCAGGGCATGTTCGCCATCATCACCGCAGCCCTGATCAGCGGAGCTGTCGTGGACCGCATGAAGTTCGGTGCTTTCGCCCTCTTCATTGCCATCTGGTCCCTGGTGGTGTACTCCCCCCTGGCCCACATCGTCTGGGATGCCAAAGGCTACCTTTTCAACCTCGGCGCACTGGACTTCGCCGGTGGCACCGTGGTGCACATCTCCTCCGGGGTTTCCGCTCTGGTCGCTGCACTGGTCCTCGGTCCACGCCTGAAATCCACCAAACGTGCAGGCGTTCCCCACAACATCCCCTTCGTGATGCTCGGTGCAGGCCTGCTGTGGTTCGGCTGGTTCGGCTTTAACGCAGGTTCCGCCCTCGGAGCCAACGGCAGCGCCTCTCTCGCCTTCATCACCACCAGCACCGCCACCAGTGCCGCCATGCTTGGCTGGCTCCTCTGGGAAGTCATTCGTGGTCAGAAACCCAGCGCAGTTGGTGCTGCCACCGGTTCTGTGGTCGGTCTGGTTGCCATCACCCCCGCCGCTGGATTCGTGAGCCCTGTCTACGCCATCGTGATTGGTCTGGTCGCCGCCAGCATCTCCTTCTGGGTGGTGCAGCTCAAGAACCGCATGCAAGCCGATGACGCCCTTGATGTGTTCGCCTGCCACGGGGTGGGCGGCATGGTCGGAGCCATCCTCACCGGAGCCTTCGCCTTCAGCACTGGCGCTGGCAAGGGCACCATCGAGCAGGTCGGCATCCAGCTCATCAGCGTTCTGATTGCCATCGCCATGGCCGGAATCGGCACCTTCGTGATCCTCAAGGTCATCGACGCCATCATGGGACTGCGTGTGGCCCCCAACAAGGAAACCGCAGGCATGGACATTTCCGAGCACGCCGAAGAAGGATACAGCGGCAGCGACCTCTCCTACGCCGACGACGACAAGAACCCCCTGGGCGCTCCTGTCATCCTCTCCACCTCAGCCACCGACTGAGCCCAACCTCAAAACTCTTCGCTTCTCCTCTCAATGTAGTCAAAAGCCAGCCTGTCGGGGGCTGGCTTTTGACTTGTGGGTGGGGTCATTCCTCCAGCGTCTTCACAATCACCTGAAGCTGTTCCAGAGTGATTTCCCCTCTGGCGTAGCGTTCGCGGGCAATTTCCACGGCAGAATCCTGTTTGCCCCACCAGCCTGCTTTTTTCTCGAAGAAGTCACGGGGGTTCCAGTCTTTGTGGTCACCTTTGACGCCCTGACCGCCCTGGGCGGCACGGTATTCCATCCAGCGTTTGTGTTTGAGTTTCTTGGCGAGGAAAAGCCCACCGATCAGGAGCAGCAGGAAGAATGGGAAACCGCCTCCGTGGTGGTGGTCATGGTGTCCATAACCTTTACCATAAAACTGGGGCTGTCCGGGGGCATAAACCTGTCCTTGAAGCTGTGCGGGTGCTGCGGGATTGTTGATGATCACGTCCATGTTTTTTCTCCTTTTGAACCAGTGCTTTCTGGCGTGATCTCAAGGTACAGCCAGGCGTGTGAAAGGGTTTTGCAGGTTTTGTGAACGTGCTGTGAATGCCAGGGCATGCCCTGAATGCTCCGAAATCCAGTCTGTTAAGCTGCTTGCAGGAGGAATGAGATGGCAACGTTCAAGGATTTCATCATGCGGGGCAATGTGGTCGATCTGGCGGTCGGTGTGGTGATCGGTGCCGCTTTCAACGGGGTGGTCACAGCTTTCACCAACTCTTTCATCAACCCCATGATCAAACTGGCCACCGGAGGGGTGCAGCAGGGGGTGCTGAAGGGTGGAAAATTCACCCTGGCAGGGGTGGATTTCACCTATGGGGATTTTGTCTCGGTGATTCTGAATTTCGTGATCACGGCAGCTGTGGTGTATTACCTGGTGGTGGTCCCCATGAACACCCTGCGTGAAATGCAACTGGCCAAAGCCAAAGCGGCCCAGCCTGATCAGGCTCCACCTCCCTCACTGACCCTGGACCAGGAGCTCCTCAAAGAGATCCGGGACCTGCTCAAAGCGCAGCAGGGCAGTGTGGCAGTCCTCACGGAAACAGAAAGAAAGCCGCTCTGAGGCGGCTTTCTTCTTGAAACTCAAATGGTCAGGCGTTGAAGTTGATGATGGGTCCCACACCCCGTTTCGCCAGGATGATGCCTCCCACGATCAGCAGCAGGTTGATGATCCAGGCGACGATCACCACGGTTTTGTTGTCCTTTTTGGCCACAGCGTGACCGATGCCCAGTGCGATCACCATCAGGACCGGGTGCCACACCGACACAGGGATCTTGTTGATGAAAAGGACGAGTGCCCCGAGCAGCACATTGATGTCCAGCAGGATGGGGGCGATGCGTTGAAAGGGGGTCTTGTTTCTGAGAGCGTACCAGACCACCAGAATGAGGGGAACAATTTGCAGGAATTCCCCGAAGTACTTGTGGGTGTTGTAAAGAGCTTCCATGTGTCTGCCTCCTTGAATGCATCAGAAGTGCCAGCAGGGTGCCAGCCGATGGCCAGCTTACTGTAAGCAGTGTAAAGCAAAAGAGGGACATTTGTTGCCCCTCTCGTAACGTGGCTTTCTGGGCGAGAAATGGATTTCATCTTTCGCTGTGAACTGAAAACTGTGAACTGAAAACTGAACTAGAAATTGGCGTTTCTGGGATTGATTTCGACCCGCACGCGGGCTTTCCAGCGTTCATCCATGTGCTCAAGCAGGGTTTTCAGGCGTGTTTCGTTTTCAGCCCTCAGCAGCAGGTGGGTGAGAAACAGCCCCCTGACCTTGCCAATCGGAGCGGGGGCAGGCCCAAGCACCTCTTCTGCATCTGCACCTTTTGAGATCAGGTGCTTCTGGATTTCATCTGCGACACTTTCAGAGCGGGTTTTGTCCCTGGAGGCCACCTCCACCTGTGCGAGCAGGCTGTAAGGGGGGTATTTCAGGAGTTCGCGTCTGGAGAGGTCCTTGAGGGGGAACTCATCTGCAGGCTGGGGTTCAGTGACCGCCAGCAGTGCTGCATGGAAGGCCTGGAAGGTCTGCACCACCAGCAGAGGAGCCCGTCTGGGGTGCCATTCCAGCAGTTGCCGGAGCAGCTTGTGGTAGCGCTCATCGGTGCGGAAGTCGGAATACCCCAGCCAGCTGTCTGCCAGCGTTAAACTGACCAGGGCAAGTTCTGGTGGGGCCTTTTCCTGCAGCAGGGCCTGGGTGCCGATCACGATGCCGGGGTGTCCCTCGTAGATGGGCCGCAGGTCGTCCTGATGGTCCTTGTCGTAGCGGTAGACCGCAAAACCCGGCAGAAGCTGTCTGGTTTCCTGCAAGATCCATTCGGTGCCGGGGCCTTTGGGTTGCCAGATGGCCCCTTTGCATTTGGGGCAGGTGCTCGGTGGGCTTTCACGGTAGCCGCACTGGTGGCACTGCATCAGGCGGGTGCCCTGATGGAATTTCAGAGGCACGTCGCAGTGTTTGCAGAAGGGAATGTAGCCACAGGCCCGACAGCGGATCAGGGCACTGTAGCCCTTGCGTGGAGCAAAAAGCACGGCCTGTCTGCCCCGTTCGGCCACCTGGGTGAGGACTTTGCGCAGGTCCTGTGAGAGGGGATAGCCTTCCAGTGCGGGTTTCATGTGCTGCATGGAGAGGGGGCCTGTTTCAGGCTGACTGGAGTCCTCAGCGTAATTGACCACATGCACGCGGGTTTTGGAGGGGGGAAGGACCTTTCCCTCAAACCTCAGGCTTTCCACGGCAGGCACGGAGCCCGAGTACAGCAGCAGGCTTTCCCGTTGTTCTGAGAGCTTTGCAGCCAGGTCTGGAATGAACACCCTGGAACCAGAGAGCAGTTTGTAGGCATCACTTCCCTCTTCCTCAATGATGATCAGGCTCAGGGAGGGGAAGGGAAGCCCCATCGCCCCGTAGGTGCCAATCACCAGTTTGCAGTGTCCATCCCGCACCTGCTGCCAGATGTGTTCGCGTTGCAGGGCGTTCAGGGTGCCAGAGTAGCACTGGGCTCCGATGTGGGACAGGGCCTGCCATGCCCGTTCCAGACGGTAGGTGTCTGGAGTGAGGTACAGCACCCCTGTTTCCAGATGCTGCTCGATGAGGGTTTTGAGGTGCTGAAAACGCTCAATGGGGTGCCCACCATGCAGGCGGTAAATGCCCTTTTCTGGCACCTCCCATGCTGCTTTTTTGAGGTTGCGTTCCTGCACTGGCACACACTCGGGGGGCCCTGCAGGACGTTCAAAGGCCTCTGCCCAGCCTCTGGAGAGCACCCCTGAGACCACACTGGTGCTGACCTCTGCCTGTCTGGCCCACTCGGCGAGGGATGGAACTTCTTTGATGGAGAGCAGGGTCTTCCAGGCCTGTTTCTGTTTGGGGGTGAGTTTGCCTTCTCCTTCCAGACGGCCCCTGTAGGCGAGTTCGGTGCGGATGGGGAACTCAAAGCGTTCTTCCAAGAGCCCCTGTTCCCGCACCTGATCGAGTACCCCGGAGTCGTTGTGGTAAAGGCTCCAGTCTGCAGGGAGGTCCAGATCAAAGGCTGTGAGATCTGCACCCTCGACGGGTTTCACAAAGTGCTTCAAATGGGGTTCCCAGCCGCAGGTGATCAGGTCGCAGTACAGCAGACCCAGCGGTGTGCCACTGAGGGTTTCATACGTTTTGAGGGTTTGAATGAGCGTGGGATGCACCCACAGGTCGAGCACCTGAATCACTTCTCTGAGCCTGTGGGTGTGGGCCTGACCTTCGGCCACCACGATGCCAATTTTGATGCTTCCCTGCCAGGGCACCACCACACGGTGTCCGAGGGGAAGTTCACCCTGAAAGCCGTGTGGTGGCAGAAAATCCAGCGCAGGAATGGGGAGGGGAAGCGCAACCAGCCAGGACATGTTTATGATTCTAGCGTAAAGACGGAGGCCAATTCAGTAGCAACTATACTTATGGACATTCAGTAGGCCGTGTGGGTGACCTGATAGCCCCGTGCTTTCAGGTACTCGGTCACGCTGCGCACCGCCAGTTTGACCCCCTCGGTGATGAGTGGACTGCCAAACTTTGCGGTCTTGACCAGGGTGGTGCCGTCCTCGCGGGGGGTGACCTGCACCAGCACCTCCTGGGTCAGGTGCTCCTCCTCGATGTGGGCCAGGAACACGTAACCATCGTTGCGCAGGTTCCTGAAGACATCCAGCAGGATCACGGTGCGCTGTCCATAACGGTACACGGATTTTTCGAACTCGGTCAGGGCAGGGGAGGCCCCTGCAACAAGAATACTGTGGGGCATGTCATCCTCCGTGAACACCTGATAGGGTGCAATGTGCTTGTGTTTGATGGCCCGGAACCGCACATGATACACGTCAAAGCCCAGGTCCTGCCACTTCAGGGCATACTTGGTCTGCAGGGCGGCAGCAGGAGGCTCACACTGGGTCAGCTCGTAAAGTTCGGTCTGACGGGCCTGCTCCAGGGCGAACTGGAAGTACTCCTCGTGGTCGGTGGTGAACCAGATCTCCCCACCGTCTTTCAGGCGACCTGAGACCAGCTCGAAAAACGGCACCTGCAAGAGGCGGTTGTGCTCGTGTTTGGGCCAGGGGTCCGGGAAATTGACATAAATTCGGTCCAGACCCCCTTCGGGGATCACCCCCTGCACCAGGGGTTCTGCATGCAGTTTGGTGAGGATGGCGTTCTGGATTCCGGCATCCCGCAGCTTCTTTTCGGCTTTGAGCAGGCTGACTCCGGAGATCTCGACCCCCAGATAGTTGGCAGGCTCTGCCTGGACCTGCTGGGTCCAGAAGCGGCCATCGCCAAAACCGATCTCCAGGTGCCAGGGGAGGTCCGGGGTCTCGGGATACAGACGTTCTTTGACATCTGGAAAACGGAATTCTGCAGGCCTGAAGATCATTTCAGCACCTCTGCAAGGGTCATGGCGTCCCGGGTGACACTCTGGTAGGTGTGGTCTCCTGCAACACAGCGACCCAGGGCATGGAGTCCGGGCATCCGTTTCAGCTGGAAACCCTCAAGTTCACTGGTGCTCAGGGTTTGGAAAGTCACGGTGTAAGGCACAGCTTCACCTGTTTCCGGGGACTGCTGGGTGACCTCGGAGAATTCAAAGCCTTTGTCCAGCAGGTCCTGATGCAGAAAACCATAAGCAATTTCAGAGAGCCGTCCAGATTCCTCGGTGATCTGTCCGATGGTGAGCCTGGCGTCCAGAAAGCTGCCCACGGCCAGCACCACTTTTCTGGCCAGACGCTCCGGGCCTTCCCAGGTGCTCAGGTGGAAGAGGTCATTGTGGGCCAGTCCAGTCACGCAGGACTGCAGCAGGTGAATGCCCGGTGTCAGTTCCAGGGTCTGTTTCACATTGCGGTGGAACACCCACAGGCTGCGGTCTGGCAGGGATTTCTCCAGGGACATCTGCATCAGGGAGCCTGCAGGAAATTCTTCCTGTACGGTGGGGTGAAACAGATTGCCCACACTGTCGAGGCTCTGGGTGACCAGCAGCACATCCTGTCCGGCCTGTGCCAGATGCCAGGCCAGTTCGCTGCCAGCAAGTCCCGCACCTATCACAGCCACATCGTACACGTGACCGGTGTGAGGGAAGGAACGGGGGGTGGAAGTCAACATCAGTTCTCCATCATACTGCTTTCGGTCAGAAGGAATGAGGGGCAGGGAAGTGCATCTTTCAACTGATAGAGATTGAATCCAGGACAACGATCTGGATTCAATTCAGTTTCAATTCAGGAAATCGAGAGACTTCTCAGGCTATACTGTAAACCATCTTCCCTTTGATGCCTGCACCTTCCCCCGGAGATGAACGGTGGTGGAGCATGATGCACAAAACCCTGTCCCAGCGCATTCTGGATGAGAGCGTGGATCGACTGTATGAACAGGTCAGACAGTCAGTGGTGGTGACGTTCATTGCCATTTTGCTCTTTGCCTCTGCGCTGTATCACACCCAGCCCCTGCTCACCCTGTACTGGGCTCTGGGCATGCTGCTGCACAGCTTTTTTCATGCCCAGTCGGTGTTTGGCTACCCGAAAGTCAGGCATTTTCATTCCACAGAGCACTGGCTTGTACGGGAGTTTTCTTACACCATCACACTGGGGATGGGATGGGCCATTTTCACCATGATCTATTTCCGGCCCGAGGCCACAGAAGACTTTTACCTGATGCTGGTCTTCATTGTGGCAGTGGTTTCGGGCAGTGTGGTGACTTACGCTGCCGTGACCCTGATCTATCCGGTGATGGTGTGCTTCATTCTGATCCCCCTCACCCTCAGGCTGGCCCTGACCGCACCGCAGCATGAGCACCATGTCTTTCTGGCGCTGGGGTTTCTGATCTACACCGGGGTCCTCATCAAATACCACCAGCAGGCCCACGCCATCTCCAGGAAGGCCATCGAACTGTACTTGCAGCAGGGCATTTTGCTGGAAGAACTGCACCGTTTCAAGGAACAGTTGCAGGTCAGCAATGAACAGCTGACGGTGGTGAATGGCCACCTGCAATCTGCACTGGGACGCAGCCACAGACTGGCCTTCAATGATGCCCTCACCGGGTGTTTCAACCGCCGGGCTTTTGTGGAGCACCTGCGGGCGTACGCCTCGCCGTACGCTCAGGCTGAGCTGTGCGTGATCATGATGGACCTTGACCATTTCAAGCGCATCAACGACCAGAAAGGGCACCTGTTCGGCGACCATGTGCTGAAGGTGCTGGCAGCCCGCATCCAGATGCAGCTCAGACCGGACGACATTCTGGCTCGCTATGGGGGTGAAGAATTTGTCTGTCTGCTGCCGGGAACCAGCCTTGCAGAGGCTCGCGATTTTGCAGAGACCATCCGCAAGGCAGTGGCAGGTACCCCCATCCGGGACGATCAGCACGTCCAGCACATCACCATTTCCATGGGGGTGGCAAAATACCTGCCGCCAGAAGACCCCCAGGAAACCGTGAATCGGGCAGATCAGGCCCTGTACCGGGCCAAAAGGGAAGGTCGGGACCGGGTGGTGGTCACCTGATCATCGGGCAGGCAGGTGCTGCAGGGAGAGCCCGACGGCAGTGCGGGGTTTGAACCCCTCCCAGTACGAATCGCCCGTGCCTTCACTGGATTTTTCGGTGAGGTTCAGGTATTTCTGCAGGTCCGTCTGGCCTTTTAAGTGCTGCCCAAGGAAGGCTGTGGCAAAGTGGGCCAGGATGTTGTTCATCTTCACCGTGTCCCAGGCTGCCTCAGCGTAGCTCTCGAACAGCGGAAAGTTGCTGTAGGTCTCCAGAGGGGCAGGCATGGGTGCAGCAGCGTTGTGGTTGGCATTGTGGAAGGTCAGCAGGTAGCGGTCTGCATGGATGGCCTGCTCAAAGATGGCCTTTGTGCCCTTTTCATACCCCGAAACATCATCAATGTCTCCTGCCACAAAGAGGACAGGGGTCTTGATGCCCTCAAGGGTCTGGGCGTTCCAGAAGCCCACCTGCATCCCCCATGGGGCAATGGCTATGGCCGCTTTGATGCGCGGATCAATGGTTTTTGCATATTCTGGGTTGCTGGCAGCACGCAAGGCCAGGGCCTTGCTGGGTGGAGCAAACTGCAGGGTGGTGGCAAAATCGGTGAATCCGCCTCCAATGGTGTTCACCACGCCATATCCGCCCATTGAGTACCCCACAAGTGCGGTGTTCTGCACATCCACAAGGCCGGACAGGAAACTCTGGCTGCCCTGGGCACTGAGTTTCGCAATTTCATTCAGCACAAAAAGTTGATCCAGAGGCCGGTTCATCAGGGTGCTCGCAAAGGCTTTCTGATCCCCAAAGGTGCTGTCGGTGTGGTCAATGGCAACCACCACGTAGCCCTTGCTGGCCAGATTCTCCGTGAGGTGACTGAGCAGGTAGCGGTTCCCTGGATATCCGTGTGACACGATCACCAGCGGATAGGGGCCTTTCGCGGTTTGTGGGGTGGCATTCCGCACAGCCTTTCCATGAACCTGAATGGGAATGGAGGCATCACGGGTGGTGGTCTCGTAAACCCCTCCAGGCTTCTGCTCAGCGGTGAGGGCTGCTGGATACCAGACTTCCAGGGTGAGGGGGCGATCATAGGTGGGAATGGGGTTTCCTGCTGTGGCCTTGACAATGTCCAGTTGGTTGGGGTGAACCACATTCAGGGTCTGCACCCCGATCTGCAACTCTCCATAAGGCGCCAGTGCAGGGGAATCGGGGCGGATGGTGTCAATGCGGTTCTGTCCGAGGGCCATTCCAGTCAAAGCCAGCGCAGTGCTGACCAGCAAAGCCTTGTTCATGCTTGCCTCCAGTGATGTGTTTGTAATTTCATATCAGAAAAGACGATGATTTAAAAGAGATGCAATTTACAATATTTGATATAACTGAATTTTTCTTTTTTGGTAATTTGCTTATAATTGAAAGATTTAGAAAGAGGATGGAGTATTGATTTGAAACACTCTTTCATGTCTTAAAAATGGGAGGAGCAATGGGATGTCTTGCAGATGTACAGGACGTGCAGATTCTGCAGGTCCATTGCGATTCTGGAAGACGGAAATCTGGCAGGAGATCTTGCGGAAAAGAAAATCTCTTTCGATTGTGCACGATTTTCAAAGCTTCTGAAATCTGCTGCTGCGCCAGATGACGCATGACCTGTCCGGGCACACTTGCTACCCTGAACCATGCCTGTCCTTGAATTCACCCCGGAATCGGCCCCTCAACTGACCAGCCATTATTTGCAAAAAGAAACAGAGCATGTGGTTCAGCTGGCGATCCTGTCCCATCTTCAGCGCTGGGAAGGGGCTTTTGTGCTGGCTCTGGAGCAGGAGGGACGCATTCTGGGGACCCTCATCCACTCTGCTTTTTTCCTGCTTGAGGCAGATTCTGCAGAGGTGGCCCGTGAACTGGCACGCGCTGCTTTCGCCCACAGGCCCCTCCCCAACAAGGTGCAGGGACCTGCAGCAGTCACAAAAGCTTTTGTGGAGGAGTGGACCAGGCTTTCAGGCAAAGCAGCCCATCTGGAGATGCATGAGCGCATCTATGACCTGACCACTGTGAACATGCCTCAGGGCATTCCAGGAAGGATGCGCAAAACCACACCTGCAGACGCCCCCACTCTTGCTGTGTGGGCAAAAGCCTTTGTGAAAGAGGCCGTTCATGAGACGCTCAGCGATGAGGAGGCACAGCAGGTTGCCGTCAGAGACAACCTTTACGTCTGGGAGGTGGAGGGCCAGATGGTCAGTCTGGCTGCAGCCAGTGGCAAAACCCCGAACGGCATCCGGGTGAATTTCGTGTACACCCCTCCAGAATTCCGGGGCAACCGCTACGCCTCGGCAAACGTGGCCACCCTTTCCCAGCATTTGCTGGAGAGTGGGAACCAGTTCTGTGCCCTGTTCACCGACCTGTCCAACCCCACCTCGAATGCCATCTACCAGCGCATCGGGTACCGTCCGGTGATCGATGTGGACAAATACCAGCTGGAGTGACCTGCTCAACAGAAAGAACCTGTGTCGCAGCACAGGTTCTTTCCAGCATCTTGATTCATCCCACAGGCACAGCACCAAGCACCTGGGTGGGGGTTGGACTGCCCCCTCTGGGCTCCAGGCTCACGGCGATGGCTTCATAGCCTGTGGTGTTCACCTCGAAGGTTCTTGAGGAAATCACCCCCAGGGAAACAGGCTTTCCTCCTTGAATCCCCCAGACCTGATAGCTCTTCTGGGCATCTGCCTTCTGGTTCATGATCACCAGGGCCTGACCGTCCTGATGGAAGGCCACCGAGGCGATCTGGGTCTGGTTTTCAAGCCTCAGGGGTTTCACCACCTGATTCTGTTCCAGCCAGCTTTCAATCAGGCGGGTCTGCTGGTTCTCCTGATAGATTCCCAGACCATACCATCCTCCTGCGAGGACCAGCACCAGGGCGGCGGCCCAGCCGACAAACATGGGCAGCAAAGATCTTCTGGGTGCAGAGGGCTGTGGTGCAGCAGGAGGGATGGGTTGTTCTGTTCCTGCCTCCACAGAGGCTCTGGGCTCCAGCCGGGCCTGAATGCTGTCCCAGCTGTCCGGGTTCACCGGGATGGCTGGAAGCTCTTCTGCCATCTGGAAGAGGGCTTCTTGAAGTTCTGCCACTTCGCGCCGTGCCGATTCAGAGGATTGCAGATGCTGCTCGATCTCCTGCATCTCATGGGGCTCGAGTTGCCCGAGCACATAATCCGCAAGTTGTTCTCGGGTGTATTTCATGCGCCCTCCAGGGTGGCTTTCAGTTTCAGGAGCGCCCGTCTCAGCCTGCTTTTCAGGGTGCCCAGCGCCATTCCGGTGTGTTCCACCAGTTCACTGTGGGTGTACCCGTCGTAAAAAGCCAGTTCCAGAAGTTTGCGGTCTGTGGGTTCCAGGGTGGTCAGGGCTTTTTCGACCACGATTTTATCATCCTGGTGTTGCACCTCTGCGGAAAGGGTCTCGGTCTCTGGATCATGGATGTCCCATTCCTCCACTTTCTGGGGCCTGGAGGTCCGGGTTCGCAGCCGCTCCAGACACATCTTGTGGGCAATTCCGCACAGGTAGGTTTTCACTGCGCCCTTTGAAGGGTCGTAGCTTCCTGCCTTGTTGTAGAGCGTCACAAAAGCGTCCTGCATGACTTCCTCGGCATCTTCCAGACTGGAGAGCATTCGAAAAGCGATGGCCTTGATGGTCGGACCGAGGTCGCTCAGGAGCTCCCTCAGGGCTTCCTGATCGCCATGCTGGATGCGCATCAGAAGCTGGGTGTGGAGTTCGGTGCTCGTCGGATCATTCACATCTAAGAGTCTATCTGCGCAGATGCCCCCCTTTGGATGCATCGCACACCAATTTCTTTTTTCTTCATGAAAGTGTAGTGAGGGGAACAATAAAAGGCCTTTTTCTGCGGGATGCATCCAAAAAGCCTCAGGGTGCAGATCAGCAATCAGGACGAAACACCTGACCTTCACCCTGGTGTTTCTTCAAGGAGGCACACATGAACCTTGGATTTCCAGAAATCATCATGATCCTTGTCATCGCCCTGCTGGTCTTCGGACCCAAAAAACTCCCTGAACTGGGCAAGAGCCTGGGGCAGGGCATCCGTGAGTTCAAGAAAGGCACCCGCAGCCTGCAAGACGATCTCTCGGATTCCCTGAAAGATCCTGAGCCTGCTCCCGTCCCCGTGACCGAGAAAGCCAGCTGAACATGCAGACCGTTCCAGGACAGGGGGTTGCCTTCAAAGAAGCGCCCCTGATGGACCACCTCGAAGAGTTGCGTCTGCGCCTGATCTATGGTCTGGCGTTCTGGGGAGCAGGTTCAGCACTGGCCTACACCTACCGTGACCAGCTCATGGAGGTGCTGAAAGGCCCCCTGCAGGGATTCATTCAGGCGGGGAACAGGGTGGAGATCGTGACCCTGTCGGTCACCGAACCCCTGATCACAGCCCTCCAGATCTCTGCTTTTGGGGGCCTGGTGGTTGCTCTGCCTTTCATGGTGTACCAGATCTGGGCTTTTGTGGCCCCGGGCCTCACCCATGAAGAACGCAAATGGGGAGCCCCTTTTGTGCTGGGCCTCGGGCTGTCTTTTGCACTTGGCGTTTATTTCTGCTACCAGGTGATCCTGCCAGCGGCCCTGCCTTTCCTGCTGGGTTTTCTGGGTGGCATCACCAACCTGCTGTCCATCGGGCAGTACATCAGCCAGATGGTGACATACCTGGCGACTTTTGGTCTGGTGTTCGAGCTTCCCCTCACCATCTT
The DNA here is from genome assembly GCF_007990775.1 of Deinococcus cellulosilyticus NBRC 106333 = KACC 11606. NCBI lineage: Bacteria > Thermotogati > Deinococcota > Deinococci > Deinococcales > Deinococcaceae > Deinococcus > Deinococcus cellulosilyticus. The sequence goes on from NZ_BJXB01000005.1 coordinate 104,424, forward strand.
CCTGCTGACCAGGGTGGGACTGGTGAACAGCCAGATGCTGTCTTCCATCCGCAAATACGCTGCTGTGACCCTGACCCTTCTGTCTGCCATCATCACCCCAACGGCAGATCCCTTCAATCTGGCCCTGATGGCCATTCCGCTGTACCTGCTCTTTGAGCTGGGCATCATTTTTTCCCGTCTGGCAGAGCGTGGGCAGGCCAGAAATCAGTTTTCCTGAGCCTTTCAAAAAGTCTGTACCGGGTTCAGAAATCTGGCCTGCATCCAAATCCAGCATCCACGCAGATCAGTTCCTGAGGCACACAAAGACCCTCAAAAAATTGAAGACCCTATTTCATGGACGGGGAGCCATCCCCGACCACACGGAGGCTATTGTCATGGGCGAGAACAGATCCAACCGTCGGCAGTTTTTAGGTCAGCTGGGACTCATGGGTGCAGGAGCCATGCTGGGTTCCTGCGCAGTGGTGGCAGGTCCCAACAAGCAAAACATCGATCTGGATGTGCTGAATTTTGCCCTCAACCTGGAGTACCTTGAGGCCGAATTCTACCTCTGGGCGGCTTTTGGGACCGGCCTGAGTGCGGCAGATGCTGGAGGAGGTCCTGTGGCCACCGGGGGCAAGAAAGCCACCCTTTCTGCAGGCATCCAGCAAATTGCAGAAGAGATTGCCCGGGACGAGGAAGCCCATGTGCGTGCCCTTCGTGCCACGATCACCAAACTGGGTGGAACCCCTGTTCCCAGGCCCCAGATCGACATCGGTCCAGCATTTGCAGCTGCTGCAGATGCTGCCAGTGGAGGAAAGATCAAAGGTTTCAGTCCCTACGCCAACGACCTGTTTTTCATGCATGGCGCCTTTGTGTTTGAGGATGTGGGCGTGACTGCATACAACGGTGCTGCCACCCTGCTCACAGATTCTGGTGTGCTGCAGGCAGCTGCAGGCATTCTGGCCGTGGAAGCCTACCATGCGGGTGCAATCCGCCATTACCTGTATGAAAACAGAACCACCCCTGTGGCGGCTGGCCTCACCGTTGAGGACGTTGTTGCGGCCATCTCTGCCCTGCGCGGCAAAGTGGGTGGAGGCAAAGACGAGGGCATCACCAAAGGAGGCAAGGCGAACATTGTGGCCGCCGATGCCAATGCCATTGCCTATGCCCGCACCACCCGTGAAGTGCTGAACATTGTGTACCTCGGAGGCAGTGCCAAAGGCGGTTTCTTCCCGAATGGTCTGAACGGCACCATCAAGTAAAACCCTGGCCCATCTCCACAGTGGGCAAATTGAAAACCACCCTTCAAGAAGGGTGGTTTTGTTTGTGCAAGGCTGGGTTAAAGCAACGGCAATTCTTCCAGCTGATCCTCAAACCGTTCGGGTTTGAAGTCCTGCTGGTCAAATGCGATGTCCCCTTCATCCACCTGCGTGTCTCTGGTGAGGCCCCTGAAATCGAAGAGGTTGGGGTCCAGCAGGTGACTGGCGCTCACATGGCTGAGGGCCCGGAAGATGTTGTTCAGGCGGCCCGGACTCTGCCTTTCCCAGCTTTCCAGCATCTCGCCAACAATTCTGCGCTGCAGGTTCTCCTGGGAGCCGCACAGGTTGCAGGGAATGATGGGAAATTCCCGGGCGCGGGCGTAACGCTCGATGTCCTTTTCGGTGCAGTAGGCCAGTGGGCGGATCACCACGTTCTGGCCATCATCGGAGACCAGTTTGGGGGGCATGGCCTTCAGGCGGCTTCCAAAGAACATGTTCATGAAGAACGTCTCCAGGATGTCGTCCCGGTGGTGGCCCAGGGCAATCTTGTTGGCCCCGATCTCTTTTGCGAAGGTGTAGATGGCTCCCCTGCGCAGACGGGAGCACAGGCTGCACATGGTTTTGCCTTCGGGGATTTTTTCCTTGACCACGCTGTAGGTGTCCTGCTCCAGGATGTGGTGCTCCACCCCCAGGTTTTGCAGGTATTCCGGCAGGATGTGGTTTGGAAAACCCGGCTGCTTCTGGTCGAGGTTCATGGCGACCAGCCTGAAGCTGATGGGGGCGCGTTTCTGCAGCTCCAGGAGGGTGTCCAGCATGGTGTAGGAGTCCTTGCCCCCGGACAGGCACACCAGCACGGTGTCGCCGTCATCAATCATGCCGTAGTCGGTGATGGCCTGGGCGACCTGGCGTTCCAGCTGCCGTTTCAGGCGGTAAAAGTTGCCCGAATGCTCTTTTTCGGGGGTTGGGTGGTCCTGCATGGGTGCGTCCTGCATGTCAATCACGGTCCATTGTACGGGATGCAGGGCTTCATCATGGGAAGGCAACCACCACTTTCGCTCCCCGGATGGTGTTTTCCAGGGTCAGTTTTGCATGGTGCAGCTCGCAGATGCTGCGCACCACCTTCATCCCGATGCCGAACCCTTCAATCCCGGGATGTTGTGCTTCATGGTCTTCCAGCAGTTCTTGCGGGAACCCCTGTCCCTGATCACGCACAATCAACTGGTGGCCACTGAGAATCACCCGGATTTCCCCATCCTGGGTGTAGCGAATGGCATTGAAGATCAGGTTTTCCACCAGACGGCTGAGGGTGATGGCGTCGCCTGTCACCGTGGTGGGGTTCCCTTCAAATTCCAGCGAGAGGTTTTTCTTGAGGGCCAGCGGAATCATCCGGTCAATCACTGCGGCGGTGATCTCCCACAGGTCCACGGGTTGCAGCTCCAGAGGGCTGCCCTGCAACCGGGTGAGGGTCAGCAGGTTGACGGCAAGGCGCTCGAGGTGCTCGGTGTTGCGGTGCAGGGTGCGCAGTGCAAGCTCGTACACCTGCAGATCTCGGGGTTTGGAGAGGGTGTATTCCAGTTCGGCCTTCAGGGCGGTGAGGGGGGTGCGGAGTTCATGGCTGGCGATCCGCAGGAATTCCAGTTCGGCTTTGCGGGTGCGTTGCAGGGCGTCCAGGCTCTCTGCAAGGGCACGGGCCAGCAGGCCCACCTCGTCTGGCCTCTGCGTCTCAGGAATGGGCTCCGGTTGATCCAGGGTTTGCACCCGGGCCGTCAGTTTTTTGAGGGGTTTGAGGTTCTGTCCCAGCACCCAGCCTGACCCGAGTGCCCCCAGGATGGACATCAGCAAGGTCAGGGGAAAACTGACCACCCCATAAGACCTCAGGGTTTCCTGCAGGGACGCAAGCGGACGGCCCACTTCCACCTCAAAACGTTCATTGCTGACCCGGTAGATGTGCCACCCACCCACATTGCTGAACCCTTCCCGGACCGCCTCGGGCATGTTGCGGAATCCACTTTCCCAGATCACCCGGCCCTGTTTTTCGATGCGGGCATCCACAAACTCGGAGCCCGAAGCCAGCGTTTGCAGCACCACATTGGGCAGGTTCTTTCCCTGGTAGAGGGTGGCGGAATTGAGCACCAGTTTGGACTGGTCCCGGAGTTCCTGGTTCATGTCCGAGAGGCGCACCTGGTACAGCACCACCCCGGAGAGCACACTGAGGGTGATGAGGGCCAGAAAGAGCACCCCTCCCACCCACAGAGAAAGGCGGGTTTGCAGGTTCAAGAGGACCTCCTGAGGGGTGTTGCCATGACTCAGGCTGTGGGGAAGCGGTAACCCACCCCTCGAACGGTCTCAATCACGCTGTCCCCGAGTTTGCGGCGCAGGTTGCGCACATACACATCGATCACGTTGGTTTCCGCATCGAAAGAAGAGTCCCACACCCGGTCCACGATTTCCTCGCGGGTAAAAAGGCGACCCGGATTGCTGCTCAGCAGTTCCAGCAGGCCCATTTCCTTGCCGGTCAGGTGGACTTCCTCGGGGCCCTTGAAGAACCGGCGGTTGGCCCAGTCGAACTTCATGTCCTGAAACAGCGTCTCCTGTGGGGTGAGGGTCTTGCCGCGCCGCAAAATCGCCCGGATGCGGGCAGTGACCTCCTGCAGGTGAAAAGGCTTGACCAGATAATCGTCTCCGCCCAGTTCCAGTCCGTGCAGTTTGTCCTGCAGCCCATCTCTGGCACTCAGAAACAGGATGGGAAAGCTGTAGTCGTCTTTGCGGATGCGCCGGACCAGCTCAAAGCCAGCATCTGGCCCTTCTGGCAGGCGAATGTCAGCAATCATCACATCGAAAGGGTACAGGCCGATCAGGGTCTGGGCGGTGGTGGCATCACTGGCCTCATCCACCGCATAGCCCCCTTCACGCAAAAAGCGGGCCAGTGGGGAGCGGATTCTTTCGTCGTCTTCCAGCAACAGCACTCGCATGGTGGCTCCTTGGGGGAGGGGAAACACCTCCCGGTGATTTCAGTATCCCTGATCGGCTGAAAGAGACATGAAAGTGGACTGGAGGCCGCCCTGCTCAGGGGTCATGCTGGGTCTGGATGGACTGCGCCTTGCCATGAAAGGCCAGAGAGGCCAGCAAACGGTCCACCTGATCCCGGTCTGGCACAGACAGGAACAGGTCGTGTTGTTTCTTGACCTGAATGACCACCAGGCCATTGTGATCTCCTGTCTCGTGGAAGCTCTCGATGGCTGACCAGTGGGTTGTCCCCAGGCCCTCAATCTGCAAGCCTGCAGGGCTGAGGATGACCCGGGTCACTCCAGAGAAGAGAGGCATTTTTCTGATTCTGAACCAGATGCCCCTCAGTCCTGCCAGAGTGACCATGCCCAGCAGGGACAGCAACAGGCCGATTCCCATGCTCCTGGGGTCCATCCCGGGCAGGAAAAAGATCAGCAAAACAACCATCAGGATTCCCCCGAAAAAGATGTTGTACACAATGAAACGGTCATGGTCCCGGGGAACCTGTTGAACCAGCACGGTCAGAACACAGTCCTCTGCAGGGGCCATGACCTCTGATGTGGGATGCGGGGTCTTCTTAAGGGACATGGTGTCTGGTCAGGTTTTCATCTGGAGTGGATCTGGCAGCAGGTCCAGTGTTTCATTCCTCGGCCACCACTTCCCGGTAAGGCAGCACCACGTGCACCACCGTTCCCTCACCGACTTTCGATTCAAACCACACCCGGCCCTGGTGGGCATCGATGATGGTTTTCACAATGGAGAGGCCCAGACCACTGCCCCCCTCATCACGGCTGCGGGACTCCTGCACCCGGTAGAAGCGGTCAAAGAGTCGGGTCAGGTGTTCTTCTGCAATCCCTGGACCATTGTCCCGCACCAGCAGATGCACCTGTTTGCCTTCCAGGTGGGCTTCCATGGTGACCCTGGTGGAACCCGCTTTCAGGGCATTGCTGACCAGATTGATCATCACTTGCTTCATGCGGGAAGGGTCTGCCATGAAGGAGAATTCCTTCCCTGCCACCTGCAACTCTGCCTGCCCGATGATGGGTTTCAGTTCGCGCTGCAGGTCCTCCATGAAGGCCATTGCCAGCATGGGCTGCATGTTCATGCTCACCGATCCGGCATCTGCACGGGCGAGTTCCAGCAGGCTCTGGATCAGGTGGGAGAGGCGTTCGGACTCATTCTTGATGATGGTGAGGCTCTCTGCTTGCTGCGGGGTGGGGCTGGTGCGCCTGAGCAGGTACCCTGCGTGTCCACCAATCGCTGTCACAGGGGTGCGAAGTTCATGGCTGGCATCGCTGGTGAAGCGCCGCTGGGTTTCAAACGACTTCTCAAGCCTGGCCAGCACATCGTTGATGGTGGTGGCGAGGGACTCCACCTCGTCGTGGGTGTTGGGCACCGGAACCCGCTGGCTGAGGTTTTTCTCGGTGATGGTTTCTGCTGCCGCCTGCACGTAACGGAGCGGCTTCAGGGCGCGTGCAGAGACCCCGTAGATGGTGATGCCCATGCCCACAATCGCCAGCAAGGTGACAAAGAACAGCACGGTTTTCAGGGCCGTGAAGACATCCTCGATTTCGGTGACGTCACGGGCCAGCAGCAAGATGCCGGGGTACACGGGTCCAGCGAGGCTGCGGTTCAGCAACTGCACGGGCAGCAGGCGGGTGATCACCTGCAGGTGCCGGGTCTGCTCGCCCACCTGAACGTCCAGTTCAGAGAAATAAGGTTGTTCCTGCCCATTGCGGATGATCTGGGCGTATTCGTAGGAAGGCAGCGTCAGGGCCTGCCCAGCCCCGATCAGGCCGTCCAGGTTGGGGCTGCGCACAAAATTGGTGGGGATCAGCCGTTCATCTTTGAGGTTCGAGAGCTCATTCTCGGGCAGGGCGTAAATGTCCACCTGCCCATAAAGGTCAGGGAGCAAAGCCCAGGCGGCATCATCCAGGGTGACAATCCAGCTGTAGCTTGCCCCGGGAGCATGGTTCACTTTGATCGCCTGTTCCATGCTGCGGATCAGGTCAGCCCGGATGTTGCTGTCAATGATGCGGGTCATCACACTGAACACGGTGAGCATGATGAAGCTCAAAATCAGGCCCATCACGGTGGTGTACAGCAGGGTCAGTCGCCAGCGTAAAGTCATTCTGCTCCAAGTTTAGGGGTTTTGGTAAGAAAAAGGGCATCGAAATGCTGAGAAAGGGCAGGAGGTGAGACAAGCAGAAGGCAGAAGGCAGAAGGCAGAAGGCAGAAGGCAGAAGGCAGAAGGCAGAAATTTGTTACCACCCATGTAGGGGCAAATGGGCATTGGAGCCAGGATGCGGTCCCTCGTATTGTGCAAGACAGCATGCCTCGCCCGATTGTCAGCAAGGGCCATCTGGAAGCCAGGTGCAGGCCTTCAAGCTGCTTACCCTCAATTTGCTTTCCAGCAAAGCTTTCTGCTTTCTGCTTTCAGCCTTCTGCAGCAATAGAAAAAGCGCCAGAAATGGCGCTTTTTCTATTGCTTTCTTATTCTTCGCGCAGGACGTAACCGACACCACGCACGGTGTGAATCAGGCGGCGTTCGCCCCCTTCTTCAAGTTTGCGGCGCAGGTAGCCGATGTACACGTCCACCACGTTGCTGCCCCCGGTGTATTCGGGCCAGACCTTCTCTTCAATTTCGAAACGGGAGAAGACCTTGCCAGGGTTGCGGGCCAGGAGTTCGAGCAGCTCGAATTCCTTGGCAGAGAGTTCCACACGGCGGCCTCCCCGGAAGATTTCGCGTCCGTCCAGGTTCATCACCAGGTCGGCCACACGCACTTCCCCGGTCACTGCAGGGTTCACGCGGCGCAGGTGGGCGCGCACACGGGCCAGCAACTCCTCAATGGAGAAGGGTTTGATCAGGTAGTCGTCTGCTCCGGCGTCCAGGCCTTCAACTTTGTCCTGGATGCTGTCTTTGGCGGTGAGGATCAGGATGGGGGTGTTGCTGGTCTTTCTGATGCGTCGGGCAACTTCCAGGCCGTCCAGCACGGGAAGCATCAGGTCAAGGATCACCAGGTCGGGGTTGACTTCCCGGAATTTGGAGAGGCCGGTCACCCCGTCGAATGCGACTTCAGTGGCGTAACCTTCGGCGGCAAGTTCAAGTTCAATGAAGCGTGCGATGTCTTTTTCGTCTTCGATCACGAGCACCAGGGGTTTGCGTTCCATGAGTCCAGTATAGGGTCGCACTCATGAGAACAGAAGTCCTGATTCTAAAATTTCTTTCATTTATGAGAGCTTTTCAGGGCTTGTGAAGCAAAGATAAAGACACCTTCATCTGGGAATTTGCCCTTCCAAAGGTCACTGCGCCAGATGGACCACAGAAAGCGTACAGATCACACCCAGTGGAACACGTACACGTTCTCATTGGCGAAATCCTTCAGAGACTCTCCATCAAATTCTGAGAAGACCGCCTCGGGAGGAGAGCCCTGGTAGGTGCGTTCACAGACCAGGGTCACGTCTGGTTCTGCCCGGCTGCACAGCCTGCGGCTCATGTTCACGGGAAGGCCGTAAACCGCCAGGGTCACCCCGGCGTTCAGAGACAGGACTTCCCCGGTGGCAATGCCGATGCGCAACTGCAGGTGTGCACCAATGCGCTGGGCAGCCCCGATTTCATGAATGCGCTTGTGGCATTCCTGGGCCAGCCTCAGGGCGCTTTCCACCTTGTTGCCGTCGAAAAGGCACACCAGGGCGTCCCCCTGGTGCTGCAGCACCCGACCCCCGAACAGCGCCACCCGCAGGTAGCCCACCTGCAGCACTTCACTCATGACCTCGCCGTACTGTTCCAGCGTCATGCGCTGGGCCAGTGCCGTAGAGCCCACCAGATCCATGAAGACCACCGTGACGAATTGTTTGGTCGGGGTGCTGATGCTCATTTCAACAGGTAGAAACCGTGGGTGGGGGGGAGGGTGCTGAAACTCACCCAGTCACCGGTTTTGATTCCCGGAACTTCATGGTCCAGCATGCCGCAAACCAGAGGAATCCTGGCCTGCACAATGACGAAGCCTTTTTCGGTGCGACTGACCCTGCCCACCCCCTCAAGGGCAGAGATCTGGGAAACCGCAAGCACTTCTTCCTGCTGCTCGGTGGGGGTCAGGGTGCTCAGGACCGGGTGCACAATCACGCGAGCCGGGCCGGGTTTGGCGATGTAAGGGCCGGTGCGGTCAAACAGGTACATCACCTGTCCGCCAGCCACAAATTCCAGCAGAACGCTGCCTTCTGGCTGCGGATACAGGATGCCCTGCGCTGCATCTGAACGGAAGCGTTCGATGAATTCTTCGATGGAGTTCTCCAGTACCACTCCAACCAGTGTACACGCATTTCTGGCCGAGGGCTGAGGGCCGAGGGCCGAGGGCGATTCAGTGATTTGAATGCTCCTGTTTTTGCCCGTTTCAGATACCATAAAGATCTGAACTGTCCATTTTGTTTTTTCACCCTCCGGTCAGGTCCTCCAGGATCAAAGTGTGTTTTGAGCCCTCGGCTCTCGGCCAGAGAAGATCATAAAATCCGTAATACCCATATGAGAATTAGCATATAACATAACCCCTGTAACTCCAATTCGCAGATCTCCGCCTTATCATCCAGAGGTCCCGGTGGTTTAATAGAGTATATGTCCATGAGGCGGATTCTGGTTGGGGCAGCAGGAAGTGGCAAGACCACGGCCATCCTCAAACACGCCTGGACACACGCAAAAGATGGGGTTACCCTGTTTTGCCTGCCCCACCAGAGAGGGGACCTGCTGCGCAGGCTTGCGGCACAACCCACCCTGAATGTGCGGGTCACCGACCTGCAGAGTGTGGCCTATGAGATCCTGGAGCAGGGGGGAAATGAAAAGAACTTCCTGAGCATCCCCGGACGGGTCGCCCTGCTCGGAAGGCTCCTGATGTCTGAACGCAAAGACTACCCCACGCCCGGCGAGGCCGCACTGTATTCCCAGGCCATTGGGGACCTCAAGCGCCAGGGGATGTTCGGGCGGATCGATGGGCGCAAGGTGGGAGCCCAGGGAAAACTGCTCCTCAACCTTGCCACGAAATACCAGCAGGAACTGCACTCCCGCAACCTGATGGACCTCGATGATGTGCGGGAGGTGGCCAGTGTGCTGCTCGAAAATGGCTTGCAGTGGTCCAGCCGTCCCAGGCACATCCTGATTGATGGCTACAGCGAACTGAACCCGCTGGAATTGCGACTGATCCGTGCACTGGCGCTCACCGCAAAGAGCCTGATCCTGACCCTGCCTGTGGGTGCCCCTTTCCCTTACCAGACCCGTCTGGGCCGCAAAGACATCGAGGCTTACGCAGAGCACCTCAAGGCGAACATCACCGAACTGTCCTACAAATTCATGCCTGCTTTTCAGGTGCAGGTGTACCCCAACGTGACTCGCGAAGCCCGTCAGGTGGTGGCACAGGTCAAAACGGCCCTGCTGGAAGGCACTCCAGCCAGTGAAATGGCCCTTGTGGTCCCCAGAGAAAGTGCCACCGCCCACCTCCTGAAACTGGCAGAAGAAGCACGCATTCCCCTGATCGACGAACAGCCCGGAACCCCGGTGGACAGCTTCCACGGCCGCAAACTGATGACTTTGCTGTCCACCCGCAGGCGCAATTACCCCACCCGGGACCTTTTTGACCTTGCCCTGTACTACGAAGGGCTGCACCGGGTTGCAGAAGAACTCGAACTGCGAGGCCTGAACGGCATTCATGCCCATCTTCTTGAAGGGGTGAACCGCGAAGCCCTCAGCCTGCTGATGCTGGAAACCGCCCCCACCGATGGCAGTGCCACAGGCTGGATCAACTGGATCGAAACCCTGCTGAACCGCATCCATTACCCCGAGGAGGCCAGGGACCCCATTCGCATCATGGCCCGTGAAGTCTATGAACTGATCCCCTCGGAAGGACAGAAGCACAGCGTGCTGGAAGACTGGCTGATGGCCCTGCTTCCCAGCGTGCCCGTGAACCGCGAACAGCAGGAGGGGGTGCGGGTCCTGACCCCCGAGCAGATCACAGGCAGGCGGTTCTCCCGCATCTGGCTGATGAACGCCACCGAGCACCAGTACCTGCTGGAAGAAAAAGAGGATTTCTTCTTCACCGAAGAAGAAAGGGTGCAGCTTGGCCTGCCCCGCAGCATGAGGGGCATCGCAGAAAGCCTGTTCTATGAGGTCATCACCCGCGCCCCGCAGGTGACCCTGAGTTACGCCAGTGCAGACCGGGATGGGGTGCAGCGCCCCCACCGACTGCTCGCCCAGATGGGCCACCCCACCACCCCTCCAGTCAAACCGATGAGCCCGCTGGAATATGCCCTGTCCACCCGTGACATCAAACTGGGCACCCCGGACTGGTGGACAAAAGTGCCCCCTGTCCGTGAAGTGAGGGGCTGGATGCTGGCCCGTTACCTGCCCTGCAAACTCAGGGGTTACCTGAGCAGCCACACCGAAAAGACCTCAGGGGGCCTTTTCAGCAGACAGGACCGCACCCGCATGGAACGCCTGCTGAGGCAATCCGCCTGGGAGGCGCAACCCGAGCCTGTGCTGGATGGGGTTTACTCGGACCACTTCAAGCAGCAGGTGGCAAGGCACCTGAAAGACAACCTGCCCCCCAGACCGGACCTGCCCAACCTGCGGGTGTTCCGGGATTTCAAGCTCGGAGAGTTCCGGTTCCGGCCCCATGCCTACCAGCCTTTTCCAGACACCCGCAAAGCCAACATCTATGTGGTCACCCAGGAGCCAGACATCAGGAGCCTCCTGAAAAACAACCCGGAGCATCTGTGGGTCTACGCGGCTTTTCAGGAGGCAGGATGGACGGTGGAACTCTACACCTGGGACCTCTACGGCAAACCCAGACGCCGCAGTGTCTTTGACAACCAGGTGAAAGAAGCCTGGACGCAACTGCATGACCTCAAAGACAGCCTGGCCCGTGGGGATGTCACCCCCAGCGCAGGGTTTCACTGTTTCGACTGCACCTTCAAACAGGTGTGTCGGATCGGGTGAGGTTCATCGCAGAATCACATCCAGCACCGTTCCGGCCAGCATGGTTAAAGCCAGCCAGCTGTTTGCATCAAAAAAGGCGATGTTCACCTTTGTCAGGTCCTTCGGATTGATGATCCGGTGCTCGTACAGCAAGATGCCCCCCATGATCACTGCAGCCAGATAAAAAGCCCAGCTTGTGCCGATCACGTAGCCGGAATAAATCAGCAGGGCAAAAGTCAGGAAGTGGGACCACGCGGCAATCTTCAGCGAATCGGGAATCCCGAAACGGGCAGGGATGCTCTGCACCCGGTTCTTGCGGTCAAAGTCATAATCCTGGGTGGCATAAATCACATCCAGACCAATCATCCAGAAGATGACAACCAGCCACAGCGCAATTGCTCCAGGGTGCCACATTCCAGTGATGGCGATCCAGCCCCCTGCTGCTGCGGCTCCATCGGTCACGCCCAGCCACGCATGGCACAACCAGGTGAAGCGTTTGGTGTAAGGGTAGAGGATCAGGAAAACCACGGCGATGGGAAGCAGCTTGAGGGCAAGCGGGTTGAGTTGTGCAGCTGCAAACCACAGCACCCCCAGCGAAACCACCGTCAGAATGACCGCCTGAACAGGTTTGATTTTCCCACTGGGAATTTCCCGTTTTGCCGTTCTCGGATTGGCTGCATCAATGCCAGCATCAATCAGACGGTTGGCGGCCATTGCAGCGGTGCGGGCTCCGGCCATCGCCAGGGTGATCCACAGGAACTCCAGAAAGGTGGGCCACCTGCCCTGCGACTGTGCAGCAAAGAACATGCCTGCATAAGCAAATGGAAGGGCAAAGATGGTGTGTTCGAACCGGACAAAGTCCAGGTAGGTTTTCAGTCTAGCTTGCACCCTAAAAGCATAAGGCAGAATCTTCCTAAAATGGAAACCATGAAGAGACGTGCAGGTTTATCAATTGGACAGAGGATTTTTCTGGTGCTGGCCATTCTGGTGGGTGGATATCTGTTTTTCGGGATCAGCAAGTATTTTCGGGTGGTGGCTTTTCAGGGCAATTCCATGGCTCCATCGCTGTATCACGGAGACCGCATGGTGGGGCTTTATCCCGGCTCTTTGCAAAGGGGAGATCTGGTGTACTTTCAGATGCCAGAAAAAGCTTTTGAAGCGCTGTACGGACCAGCACAGATGTTGGGTGTAGGATCTGCATTCCGTCCGTATTTGATCAAAAGAATTGTCGGTCTTCCTGGAGATGTGGTGCATTTTGAGCAGGGACAGGTTTTTGTGAACGACAGGTCCATTCCAGATGCGCAGGTCAATGCCTTCTGGAGAAAACAGGGGTGCTTTGACCGGAGCAGTGAAGGGGCCAATTTTGCCCTGACAGGGATGCTTTCCGGTGAGGAGCCACAGAAGAAAATCACAGTGCCTGACGGGCATTACTATGTTCTGGGGGACACCCGCCAGGAAAAGGGCAGTGAAGATTCCAGATTCTTTGGGGTGATTGCACAGCGGGACATTCACAACAAGGTTGTTGCAGTGGTGTGGCCTCTCTTTCGCGCTCCGGAGGCGCAGGGGCTCTGTGGAATGCCTTCATATCCAGGTGCTGTCAAGTTCACTGGAGCATCTTCCTGGTATCCACACCTGTTGAAACGCTGGGATTTCTGACTCGTGCAGAGGTGCCCTGTGGGCTTCTTTCTCATCCAACTACCTTGCTTCTCAAGATACTTGTGTTGCAAGATACTCACATGGATTCAAACACCAAACTGATGGCCCTGGATCTGGTGCTGCTCAGTGTGCTGGAAGACCGGCCTGCGTATGGCCTGGAAATTCTGGAGCGCATTCAGGCCCGCACCGGTGAAAATTATGATTTCAAGGAGGGAAGCCTGTACCCGGCCCTGCACCGCATGGTGAAACAGGGATGGCTGGACAGCACCTGGGAGGAATCCCAGAAGGGTGGAGCCCCCCGACGCTACTACAGCCTCAGTGCACCGGGCAAGCAGGCCCTGGAGCAGAAAAAACTTGAGTGGGCCAGATTGCGACAGGCCATGGACGGCCTGCTGGGGGGGGTATGACCTTTTCAAACCGCATGAAAAAGTACCTGTTGCAAGCCACCAGAGGTCTTCCTTCCTCTGAACGCCCCCTGATCATGGCCGAAATGAAAGGCCACCTGCTGGACCGCATCGAACAGTACCAGCAGGAAGGATTCACCCGGGCCGAGGCAGAAAGCATGGCCCTGGAACGTTTCGGGTCCCAGCATGGACTGGCCCTCAAGCTGAGTTTTGCCCACTGGACCCTTCCTGCAGGATGGACCACCCTGGGCGTGACCCTGGCATTGCTCGGGGGAACCGTCTGGAACATTGCCCGTGCCCAGACCCCGCAGAAAACGGCCCAGGCCCTGCAGTCTGTCCCTGCTCAGGGGACCCTGGGAGAGGCAAAAAAAGGCCTGAAGATCCAATATCACCTTGCCGAAGGCCGCACCCTTGACCAGAGCCTTTCCGCTCAGGGCGTGGTGCAATACCGGGTGTTCAATCAGGCTGCTGCAGATTGTCCATCAGGACAGCAGACCGTGCTGGATTTGCAGTGGTCAGATGGTCATTATCAGCTTGCTGAATGCCAGACAGGTGCAGGACAGCTTCAGCAGTCAGGCAGCACCATCACATGGAGCAACAATCAGACAGAATTGCAGGTGCGCACAGAGTGAAAACGCTCAAAAAAATCTGGGATCTGGTCAAGGAATTCGTCATTGTGATCCTGGTGACCACTTTCGTCTTCTCGTTTCCTGCCGTGAGCGGCAACAGCATGCTGCCCACCCTGCGCCACGGAGAGCGCATGTTCATCCCCAAATACGAAACCTTTCTGCACCGCATGGGCATCGGGGAATTCAAGCGGGGAGACATCATCGTGTTCAAACCTCCAGCCGACCACCGGAGTTCCTGGATGGCTTTCCCCAGCCGTGAAGTGACGTGGTGGCATTTCATTCCTTACTACGTCAAGCGGGTGGTGGCTGTTGGAGGAGACAATGTGCGCATTGAGCAGGGCCGCGTCTTCGTGAATGGGGAGGAAGTGGACTTCAGGACCATCGAGAACTTCTGGACAGAGCAGGGATGCTGGGAAAACCAGCAGGATGCCATTGCAGCAAACCACATCCGTGCGGATGACCAGACCGGGTACCACACCAAAATTTTTACAGTGCCACAGGGGCAGTACTTTGTGATGGGCGACAACCGTTCCCCTGGTGGCAGTGAGGATTCCCGTTTCTTCGGGCCGGTCCCACTGGACCGCATTGCCGGAAGGGTGAGCTACATGCTCTTTCCGCTGTGGCGCAAGACAGAGGTGGCAAACGCCTGTTTCAAACCGGAGTACAGCGGTTCCAGTGAGCTGAACCTGCGCAAACCCTGAAATCCCAGACAGCCAGAACCCCTCAGGAAAACCTGAGGGGTCTTTTGTTCAAAAGTTCAGGCCTCTTCGTGGTGCTCTCTGAGGTAGGCCATCACGCTGCGGTCCAGTCGGAATCCCAGCGATTCATACAGACGCCGTGCACTGGACTCATGGTCGTGAGCACGGGCTTTCAGGGTCATGATGTGGGGCTTCAGGAAGGCATCGTGAATGCTGTATTGCAGCAGCAGTTTTCCATGCCCCTGCCCTCTGAATGCTGGGTGAACAGCCCAGTAGGCCAGGGTGGCCTCGTCATCATCAAACTCCAGCTCGGCAAAACCAATGGGCGTACCGTCCTTGCACAGCACCATCAGCTCCACATTTTCCTGGGCAAAGTGGGTGCGGTATTTTTCCTCGGTCCAGGTGAGGCGCTCCGACCACACGTCCTCACTGCTGCGGTACAGCTCCAGGTAATCCTGAAAGCTGATCCGGAAAGCAGGCATGAACTTCATGCCATCTGGCAGGAAGGGGAGGCGCTGTTTCTGGGGCCTGGGCATGCTGTAGAAATCCGTGCAGTGCAGGGCACCAAAGCCAAGGTCCTCAAGGGCTCCCCTGACCTCCTGATTCATGTTGGAACAGAAGGCATACACAGGCTTGTGGGCTTTTTTCAGGACAGCCCTGAGAATGCTGCGGGTGTAATCCGAACTGTCCCCCAGGGGACCTTCCAGCAGAAACCCATCTTTGTAAGGATTGAGGGAAGCGTAAGCCCGGACAGCACCGGAGTCATCTTCCAGCACCAGACACTGCTCTCCGGTGACCTCCCAGCTCAGGTCCTCGGGGGTGCGGGCCTCTGGACTGAAGACCTCACGGTGGGGACTGGCATCCATCCAGTCCAGCAGGGCAAGAATGTCGGTGGTGTCAGTGGGTTTCACCTGGCGAATCAACATGACCACTCTCCCAGGGCAGCGTTCCGTGCCCGACGGACAAGAGGCGAACAACCTGATTTCCAATGGTGCCTGAACAGGGCACAAAGCAGCAGGGACTTCTCGATTTTGAGAAGAAGAAACCTGAAAACGGGGCTTTGAAGGGCCAATGCCTGTGTTCGGTTGAATCACTGAAGCGTAAGGTAGACCCATTCTACCCCTAAAATTTGAAGAAGATGTGACATGAATGCAGGGTATTTAAATGCACCGGGTAGAAACTTTTCTCATGGAAGGTGGGGCCTGCATCTTAAGATCTGGTGTTGGTTCTCTTACTATTCTGAGGTGCAGATTCGCTATACTGATGGCATGACCCTCTAGGGTTACGACGAGACGCCCCCCAACAAACATGTGTTTGTGGGGGGCGTTTTCGCTTCAAAACCCTGGAACAGGCCTTTTCAAGGCCTGGATCTGGTCAGATGGCTGTGATTGGCAGGGGAAACCCAGCCGAGCAGCGCTCAAAGGGGGTGCCGTGATGCAAGATTGGATCACACGCGCAGACGCACTTGAGATCGACACCCGGGATTTTGTTCTCAAACGTGCACACCAGACGCTACGGGACGTGATGTGGGAAGGCCGCTACGACATCTGCGAGCATGCCATCCAGCACGCACGTGCCCAGGGTTTCATGGAGCCGGACATTGTGCAGGTGCTGCACACCGGCCGCATCCGGGCGGTGTACCCGCAGGACCGGAG
This sequence comes from Deinococcus cellulosilyticus NBRC 106333 = KACC 11606, assembly GCF_007990775.1. Taxonomy (NCBI): domain Bacteria; kingdom Thermotogati; phylum Deinococcota; class Deinococci; order Deinococcales; family Deinococcaceae; genus Deinococcus; species Deinococcus cellulosilyticus. The sequence continues at coordinate 120,671 of NZ_BJXB01000005.1, forward strand.
GTGGCTGGTGATGGGGTACTTCCACTCGGTCAACCTGAAACTCCCGCTCCATGTGGTGGTGGACTTCCACCACAAGGACCACTGGATTGATGTGGTGACCGCCTACGTGCCCAGAAACCCCCACCAGATCCTCAGCCGCTCACGGGTGGCCCTGATGCTGCGTTTCGACAACGGTCAGGTGAAAACCAAACAGGTCCGGCCCGGTGCGCAGAAAGGCAAGTGGAAACGCTCCTCCTGAAGGGCCATCAGCCGTCAGCTGTCAGCCATCAGCACAACAGCTCAGAAGGTTCACCTCGCGACAGGCACACCCAGTAAACGCACACAGAAGGGGAGAAAATTCTCCCCTTATACTTTTTCCATGGCACAAATCATTCGAACCGCAGAAATCAAAGACCTTCCTGCCATCGCGAAAGTCCACACGCAGAGCTGGGTGGAAACTTATGCTGGACGCATCCCAAATGAAGTGCTGTCCCAGCTGACCTACGAGCGTCGCCTGAACCAGTGGGAACGCAGGCTGGGAGACCAGCTGCGAGAAGTGCTGGTGCTGGAACTCGATGGTGAAGTCGTGGCCTTCTCACACGCCGTGCATCATCCGGAAGAAACCCTGGGCACAGAAGCCGAACTGGCCTCCATTTACGCCCTGAAAGCCCACCAGGGCAGAGGTTTTGGAAAACAACTGATGAAGGCCTCTGTGGAGCGACTTCATGATGCTGGCGTGAAGACCCTGGGTTTGTGGGTCCTGAAAGACAACCCCACGATTGGGTTCTATGAACGCATGGGCGGACAGCACCATGCCGAGAACAGCATGCGCTGGTTCGGCCATGACCTGCCCGTGCTGGGTTACGTCTGGAAAGACCTCTCTCCCATTCTGAATGCCTGATGGACACCTCCATGCATTATTGTGACTGTGAGGATTTGCAGGAGGCCATCTCAGAAGGGGCCATCCTGGAACTGGTCTTTGCCCGCTCTGATGCAGAGGTGATCCTTTATGCCATTCCACACCCTTCTGGCCTGGAGGATGACGCCATCAGCATCCGGCACTGTCCTTTCTGTGGGAGGATGTTTGCCAGCACCCCCTACATGGACCATCTGGCCAGACAACAGGAAGAGAACCGCTTGAAGGGATGAAAGCTGTCAGCATTCAGACCTCCAACTGCACAGCCTGAGCAAAAGCATTTCGGCCTTTTGCCCTCGGCTCTCGGCTTTTGGTCCTCTGCCCCCCTCATCCAGCTTCCAGACCCTGCTGAGCTATACTGCTAGGCATGATTCGAGCGGACACCATCGTCGCCATCTCCACCGCCCAGGGTGAAGGGGCCATCGGGATTGTCAGGCTGTCGGGGCCCCGGGCACTGGACATTGCAGACCAGATTTTTGCAGGGAAACGCGTCCCATCCAGAACCCGAGGGGGGCGTTTCCTGTACGGTCGTTTTCTGGACAGGGCTGGAGAGACCATCGACGAGGGCATTTTGCTGGTCTTCAAAGGACCCAACTCCTACACCGGAGAGGATGTGGTGGAGTTGCAGACGCACGGATCGGTCAGTGTGCTCGGAACCCTGCTGTCCCGCTGCGTGGAACTCGGGGCGCGGCTGGCCCAGCCCGGAGAATTCACCCTCCGGGCCTTTCTGGAAGGCCGCATGGACCTCAACCAGGCTGAGGCGGTCAATGCCCTGATTCACGCCCAGACCGACACTGCACGCAGGCAGGCCACGCTGGGCTTGCAGGGTGCCCTGAGCCAGCGCATGGATGACATGGCCTTCAAACTGGTCCGCACCATGAGCGCCATTCAGGCGATGCTGGATTACCCTGAAGAGGGGGTACCTGAAGAGGACCGCATCACCCCACTTCTGGAAGTGCAGACAGAGCTGCAACACCTTCTGGACACCGCAAAGGCAGGAAAAATGGCCCAGCAGGGGGCCAGACTGGCTTTGCTGGGACGCCCCAACGCTGGAAAAAGCAGCCTGCTCAATGCCCTGCTGGGTTACGAGCGCAGCATCGTCACGCCAATTGCTGGAACCACCCGCGACTATCTGGAGGCGCACATGGAACTCGTCGGGGTGCCCATCACCCTGATTGACACCGCCGGGGTGCGCGAAACCGAGGACGTCATTGAGGCCGCCGGAGTTGAAAGGGCCCTGAAACTCGGAGAGAACGCCGACCTGGTGCTCCTGCTGGAAGACGCCTCACAGCCCAGAGAAGATCTGGAGGTGGCGGTTCCCGAGGAACGCCTGATCCGCCTGCAAACCAAAATCGATCTCGGGCAGGTCTGGCACGACAACCGCTACCAGCCTGTCTCTGCTGTCACAGGTGCAGGCCTCCCCGAACTCCGCGAACGCCTGCGTGAAACCCTGCTCGGCGACCCCTCCCGCAACGAAGTCTGGCTCTCCAGCGAACGCCAGGTTCAGGCCGTGACCTTCGCCCTGGAGCATGTCCAGAATGCCCTGTCCCTCCCGGATGAACTCGCCAGTTATGAAATTGAACTGGCACTGGGGTATCTGGCAGAACTGAGCGGCAAAAATGTCTCTGAGGAGGTCATTGACCAGATCTTCAGGAATTTCTGTGTGGGGAAGTAGGCCCAGGGCTCAGGGACGAGAGCCGAGAGCGCAACCGAAAGCCCATGCTTCTGCTTTGATGTGCAGGAGCAGCGTATGGATGCACTTGATGGCAGATTGGCTTTCAGCATTGGAATGGCCTTGCAGACTGCACAAGAGCACAGATCTCTCCTGAATTTCCTCTTGACACCATCAATCTGAAAACTCACCTTGCTCTCGGCCTGCTTTCAGCCTTCTGCCAGATTTTCCCCAATGCTGAACCCCCCAGCCCTCTGCTGTTTGCTGTTTTGCATCAGGGCTTCAGCCCGCTGTAGTACGGCGTCTACACCCTCAGACGGCAGGGTGGGGGTGAGGCCCATGCTGGCGGTCACATGGAGGGTCTGGTGTTCCACATGGATGGGTTTTTGCAGGTTGTTCTGCACGCGGGTGGCAATCATGGAGAGGATGTCTGGAGTGAGTTGCCCTCCGAGCACCAGAATGAATTCGTCTCTGGAGAGGCGGTACACCCGGTCCTGTCCGCGCAGGGATTGCCTCAGGCGGATGGCGACCTGTTTGAGCAGCAGATCCCCCACCTGGAAACCGTGTTTTTCGTTGATGCTGCGGAAACCGTCAAGGTCGAGGTACGCCACCGAGCAGTTGTGGTCCTTGATGCGGCCCTGCAGGTAGTCGTAAAGGGCGTTGCGTTCCCCTTCCTCGCGGGTCTGCTCCTGGTAGACTTTCGCTTCCAGACCGAACTGGTGTTGCAGGTGGTGGGTGACGTCCTCGATGATCAGCAGAATCCAGTCCTGGCTGGGGAGGGGGACGGCAGTCACCTTGAACCACACCTGTCCATCCCAGCGCATGAACACGTTTCCCTTGTGGATTTCGGGGATGGATTCATCGTGCAGGAAGAGGGTGGTGCTGAAGACCTCTCCTTTGGTCCACTGCACTCCGGTGATGCTTTCTGCCAGACCGTTGAATTCCATGACATGCTCGGTGTTGTCCAGCAGAATGAAACCGTCGCTTCCGTATTGCAGGATGGCTTCAACTTCTTCTGCAAGGGTGGAGCGTGCTGCCGGGACCAGTCGGCGCTCCAGCAGTTGCAGGGTGCGTGAAGCATAACGCCGGAGGATTTCGGTGTCCCGCACGGTCCAGATGCGGACTTCACGGCTGAAGACACAGAGGGTCCCGATGGAGAGGCCCTCAGGGGTGCTGACAGGCACGGCCAGAAAGGAACGCACCCCTGCCTGATCGAGCAATGGGCTGGGTCTGAGCCTGTCCTCCTGGGTGGTGTCGAAGACCATCAGGGGGGTGTGGGTGAGCAGGGTGGCACCACACAGGGCCTGCGCTCTGGGAAGTTCAGTCATCTGGAAGCCCACGGTGGCCTTGAACCACTGGCGCTCTTCATCCATGAAGCTCAGGTAGGCCCCATCTGCACCCACCATGAAAGCCAGATCGTCGACCATCTGGTCGTAGTCTTCTTCTCTGGGGGTGTCCAGAATGCTGTAGGAATGCAGTTTTTCCAGACGGTGCTGTTCGGGGGCGTCGTACCTGTGGTGCTGCATTCAGGGTCTCCTTCGCACAAGCAGGGCAAGATGTTTTTCATGTTACCCGATGGGCTCTTTCAGAATTCTGCTCTGAAAAGCACGTACCTGCGGATGATCTCACTTCCATAAATGTGACTCAGGCGGGTGGAACTGTTGCTGTCATGCATCAGGGCATGAATGATGGTCGGGATGCCTGCCTGCTGTGCAGCACGGTTGAGGAGGCCTGTCAGGTAACGTCCGAGCCCGGCATACTGGCGTTCAGCAACGACCGCGATGGTCTTGGCAATGATGCGGCTTCTGTCCAGCGGATCAGGGTAGGCCAGAAAAAACCCCACCATGCGTCCCTCATGTTCGGCCAGGAAGATGAATTGAGTCGGCAATTGCTGAAAAACAGGCAGGTAAAGGCTGCGAAACACCTGTTCAGGGATGGGGGAGAAGAAGGGATTGCCCTGGAAAGCCTGCAGGCTGAGCTGGTGGATGCTGGAGATGTCCTGTTCGAGCTTCTCAGGGAGCACCCCTCTGACGGTCACCCCAAGCTGGCGGAATTTCTCCTCCAGATCCTGAAACCTGGGATCTTGCACGTCCGATGGGGCACTGCTGGACAGGTAATGCCAGCCCTCCTGAAATCCAGCCTTCTGAAAATAAGACAGGTACTGTGAAGGTTGCCAGGGCTCACCAAAGAAAGGCTTCCCATCTCCGAAGTCTGAAACCAGACGGTATTTGAACCAGGTGTTGCCGTTCATCGGACCCACCACCGAAGACAGCCCACGTTGCTGGGCCTCTTCTTTGACGGCGTGCAACACGGCGAGGGCTCCTTCCTCACTCAGGGCATCGAAATGTCCAACTGCACCAGAGTCCCACAGGGCCGCTCTGGCGGTGATGTGCCCATTTTCCTCAAAGCCAAAAAGCACAGAAGGGGCAGGAGCACCCGCACGGGGGGGAAGGTCGGGGTGTTCAGGGAGGGTGGGATTCACATGCAGGGTCATAAGATCACCAGTCCAAGCAGAGACGAGAAGGCGGCAAACGCACTGTGGTACTCCAGGCTGCGTTTCCTGAGCCGGTACGACAGCACTGCAGGAAGCAGGCAGGCCACCACGAAAACCAGCAGGCGGGAAACTGAAAAAGGACCTCCCAGAGCCAGGTAAGGGGTGAAAAACAGCAGGACGATCAGGGGCACTGAACCCATCACCTGCCTCAAATCGGGCAGGCTGCGTCCACTCATGGCGGCGGCCTGGGTGGCAATGGACAGCGAATACACGTAAAACAGGGGCTGGGTGGGCACGGGTGCCATTCCATAAATGCTGATCAGCATCCAGATGGTGGGAGGGATGCACACCACCGCCACATTTTTGACTGAACTGCTGTGCATCCCCAGGGGCCTTCGCAGCACGATGTAGCAGACCAGCAGAATGACCGGAGCCACCAGCCATTTGACCCCAGCAATGCTGTACACGATGAAGCCCATCAGGATGGCAGCCATCAGGCCCCCGTGGTCCAGACGGGTCTTTTTTCTCAGGCTGATGGTGACCAGCGCGATGCCCAGAAGCCCGAGCAGGTCATACACCATCGTCATGGGTGGATCACCCACATGACCCCGCAAAACCACCAGGGTGCCATAAGGAATAAAAAGGTTGTCGAGACCTTCCCAGGAGATGGCTTCGATGATCATGATCACCAGACCCACCAGCACGGCAATCAGGAGGGATTCCAGCCGACCTGTGGCATTGGAGAGCAGCAGGGGAATGTGGGTGGACAGGAAAGCCACCAGAAAAAAAGCCGCACTTCCCTCCAGACTCTTCTGGTCTTTGGCCACGAAATAACGGGTCTGCCCGTAACGCACCCCGATCAGGGCAGCGAGGGCATCTGCCAGGGTCAGGACCAGCACGGGAACCATGAAATAGATGGGCTCTGGAGCCAGCTGGTAGATCAGGGCGATGCTGATCAGAAAATACACGTCTCCGAGGGACACCCGTTCCACGCTGTTGAGCACACTCCCCAGGGCTTTGAGGGGCTTGAAGAACTTCTGCAGCAGCAGCATGATGATGGCCAGACTGCAGGCCAGCCAGACGGCTTTTGAGTCCTGCAGCAGCACCGGAAAGGTCAGGGCCACCAGACCCGTTGCAATGTGCATCAACTTGCGGGCCAGCTCAGGGTGCGGATTGACCCGTTTCTGCCACCATTTCAGGGCCAGCATGCAGCCGACCAGCATCAGCAGGACAATGGGGACGTTAGGCATGGGGATCTTTACACACGCTCTTCCACCACAAACCGGGAGTAGAAGAAAGCTCTGTCCTGATGGTGCAACTGCTGGGACAGTTCTGCCAGAGGCCGGAGCAGGTGGGGGAGGTTGGCGCCGTCCCTGGGCACCATCATGTTCCAGTACACCAGTCGGCCTCCGGGGCGGGTGTGCTCTGCAAGCGCCGTGAGAAGTGCATCACTGGTTTTTTCTGGCATGTACTCGAAGACATCGCTGAGGTTGAAACCATCCCACAGACCCTCCTCGCGCTGCACGAAAGTCTCCAGACTGCACACCTCATACCGCAAGCGGTCCAGGTTGTTGCGGATCACATCAAAATTCTCCGGGCGCAGCCAGAAGGGGAGCGTCTGGTCGTGGCGTCCGGTCAGAATCCAGTGCAGGTAGGGGTTTTCGGAAGGATCGAGTTCCACGAGGGCATGCCGGGTGCGTTTGATGATGTTGTCGCCGAGGTTGCCCTCTGCAAAGGCAAAGAACTCCGGGTCCCGTCCCAGTTTGCCCATCACGGTTCTGGAGAAGAAGAGGCGCATCAGCAGTTTGAACCGCCAGTTCATGAAGCGGGTCTCGAAGAACACCTGTCGTCCAGCGTGATTTTTCGGGTGAAACAGTTGCCGGATGTCGTATCCAGAGAGCAGGAAAGGCAGGATGAAGGTGCGGAAGGTGGAGAAGTACCGTTCGAACTTGCCGCCGCTGCCCACCCCTGCACGGATGATGTGTTCCTGCAGGTCCCAGAACTGCCGGGCCCTTGGCGAGAGGGCTTTTCTCATTTTGGTGTACAGCCCGAGCCTGCGGTCTGAAGGCACTGAGCCAATGATTTCAAGAAGTTGCTCATGGGACAGTGTTTTGAGGGCAGCAATGCGGAAATCCAGACACAGGGTCTGCACCTCGCTGAGGTCCAGGGCAACCACTTCCTGGGGGTTCAGGGTGAGCATGGAAAGGGCATTGTCCCCTGCGGAACACACAGACACAAACCTGCCTCCAGACAGGGGTTTCAGGGCTTCCAGCAGGATGTCGGCGTCTTCCCAGACCTGGGCGTAGCGGATGAAGTCAAAGCGGGCTTTCTGCTCGATGTGGCTGCTCATGCGTGCTCCTCCTGCAGGGCCTGGCCCTCTCCTGCCCGGCGAATGCGTTTCACCACACCTGTGGAACCGTCCAGTTCCACTTCGTCCCCGTCCTGCAGCCATGCGGTGACTTCTGGAATCGACACAATGCCAGGGATGCCCAGTTCCCGCGAAACAATGGCCGAGTGGGAAAGCAGGCTTCCCCGTTCCACCAGCAATGCACGGGCCAGCGGCAGAATGATGATCCAGCCAGGATCGGTGCGTTCGGCCACCAGGATGGTGGGTTCGGAGAGGTTGATGGTGCGGGGGTCACGGACCACACGCACGGTCCCACGAACCACCCCGGGAGAGCAGGGGATGCCCTGCCTTTCGGTGGACGACAGGGAGGAGGAGCCTGCAGGTTTCAGGCTCTGGCGGTACACACTGCCTGCTGACCTGAAGCGCCTGGGCAGAGAGGGCTGGGCGCGGTACACCTCAAACTCTGCTTTGCGGGCCTGGGCCAGCACCCTGAAGTTCAGGGTCACGGCGGTGCCCTCGGCGTAACCCAGCAGTTCATCCACGGTCAGGTAAAAGACATCCTCCGGGTCATCCAGCAGGTTCATCTTGACCAGTTGTGCGCCCATGCTGCGGAAGATCTTGCGGGCCTCCCCGAAAACCCGGGTGCGCTCGAAGCGCATGTTTTCCCTTTCCCGCACGCATTCTCTGGCATGCCTGAGCACCCAGAAGAACAGGCGTTCCCTCCAGCCGCTCAGTTTTTCACGGGCGATCTGTTCTGCCTGCTCGCGGCGGGCCCTGGCGTCATGGGCCACAGGCGGGGTGAGGGCCAGACGGGCCACCATGCGGGCGAGCATTTCGGGTTCATCCTGCAGGGTGAGGCTCTCAAGTTTCAGCTCATCCAGGCAGCGCTCCCCGAACTCACGCAGGTAGGTGTGAAACTGGGTTTGCAGTTCAGGTGCTGCCCCAAGGGCCTGCAGAATTTCTGCTCTGGAGCCCTGCTGGAAGACTTCCAGCAACCCGGGTTCACTTCTCAGGAGGGAGGCCATCTCTTCAAGTTTCTGCGCTGGAACCGCAGAGATCATCTGGCCCTCTGCGGACACCAGATCGTTCTGCAGGGCTCCGCCGCTGTCCGAGAGCCATTTGCTGCACAGTTGCCTGAGCACCCCATAAAAGATCATGGCAAAAAAGTCATTGGACAGGGGGGCATCCCAGCGGTTGAGGAGTTCGGCTTCCAGGGTGCGGTAATGGTCGGCAAGTTGACCGTAACTCATGGCCGGAAGGTGCTTGCGAACCCCCAGTTGCTTTTTCAGCCGGGTGTAGAAACGGGCACGGGACCCGGGGAGTTGATTGAAGGTCCAGCCCAGTCCTGCCACTGTGCGGAGCAGGTACAGGGTGTCTCGCAGGGCACCGTTGGAGGTCTGCACTTTCAGTTCTGGCGGCATGCCATCTGCAACACCCATCATCTGCTCCATGAATCTGCGGTTGATGCTGAATCCCGGAAGCATCCCGAGCACCCGGTACCAGTTGCTGAGGTTGTAGTAGATGCGGCCCTGCACCAGTCCGATCATCACGTCGAACACATGGCCGTTTTGCAGGATGCTGCGCTCAGGCACCCCGAGCATGCGCACAAAATGGCGGTACACGGTGCGGTAGGCCCGGGAGGCAAAGGAGAAGGTGAGGGGGGTGGTGACCCCGCTGTAACTCTCGATGATGTTGCTGTTGTCCCACCATGTTACGGTTTCCAGCGTGGTGATGGGTCTGGACTGCAGCAGGAACACCTGCCCTTTTTCGATGGCCCACTCAATGTCCTGTGGCATCCCAAAAAAGGCTTCACTTTTTCGGGCAAGGGCAGCAATCTGCTGGACCTGTGCATCGGTCAGGATGGGGTTCCCGGGTTTCTCGATCTCGCCACTGTCCAGCAGGGTGTAGGTCTGTCCGTCTTCCTCACCAGAGACCAGACGGTCCCCGAGGCCCTGGATGGCAGAGATCACACACCGGGTGCGATCCGAGGTCACGGGATCGGCGCTGAAGCAGACCCCGGCAGTTTCAGCCTGAACCATGCGCTGGATGAGCACCGCAGGGACTCTTTTGCCCCCCGTCATGCCCTGTTCTCTGCGGTAGGCCTCACTTCTGGCTGCAAAACCGGAATGCCAGACCTTCAGGACGTGTTCCGGCACCTGATCGGTGGGGACATTCAGAAAAGAATCAAACTGGCCTGCAAAAGAGGCCTGTGCTCCATCTTCATCCAGTGCGCTGGAACGCACGGCCCACAGTTGCCCTTTCAGGTGGGAGAGGTGTTGCATCAGGCTGTTTTTCAGAGACTCAGGAAAAGAAATGCCTGAGAAATTCCCCTCTACCACAGCCTGTTTCTGTTCGTCTGAAAGCAACTGGAATGCGTCTGGAGGGATGACCAGCCATGCTGGGATGGGGAAAGCCTGACCGAGTTTGGCCAGGGCTCTGGCTTTGCCACCCACAGGGTGTGAGGATGCTTCTTGGGAATTCAGGATCATGGAAACCTCGCTAAAGACAGGTACATCAGCACAATCCACAGGGCGCTGAAAAGTTCAACGTATTTCAGCAGGGATGCACTTTTGCGAATGGCGGCCAGCATGGCGAAAGGAAACATCAGCAGATAAAAAACCGAGAGAACCACCCATCCTCCGTGAAAATAACCCAGGGCAAAGACCCCGACACTTCCAGCCAGAAACCAGGTGAAAAGCGCCCGTTCGATGCCCCAGAGGGCACTGTAGGTCTGTACACCCACCTCTTCTTTTTCTGGAGGCCGGATTTTGCGACCAAATTCCAGGAGTGCCCCGCCGGACAGGCTGACAATGAAAAGCACCCAGGCCTGTCTGGGCCACTCCAGATCCCACACGAAACTCGCAGCATAAAGCTGGATGAGGCCGACAATGGGGAGGTGGGAAAGCATGTAGAGCAGGGGTTGTTTCTTCAGAAAAGCCGGATTGAAGAACTCAAGTCCCATCAGGATCATGTAGATCCAGCAGACCAGCAGCACCGTCAGGGAGGGGTAATTCCAGATGTAGGTGGCGGTCAATTGGACCCCTGCAACAAAAAGGGCCACATTGCGGAGTTCTCGCAGGGTGATCAGGCCTCTGGGCACCGCACGGTAAGGACGGTACTGCCGGTCCTCCTCAAAGTCCTTGTACTCATCAAAGACCCGCAGCTGAAAAAACAGGCCCAGAATCAGGGGGGCCACCAGCAGCACCCCACCGGGCCGGACAGGCTGATCGCTGGCAAAGGTCAGCACGGACCAGGTGGTGAGGAGCACCAGGGGGAAGTGTGCCAGCAGCGGAAAACGCTCTTTCTGGTACGTCAGCCAGCGTTGCATGGTTTAACAGTAACAAAAACTTTGCTGAGGATATTTTTTTCGGTCACAGTGGGAGCCATCAGCGGTCAGCATTCAGCCCTCAGCACAGAAAGCCTGAAATGCTGAAGCGTTTGCTGAGCAAAAGGAACAGAATGAATTGCTGAAATTCTTCTTTGTTGGTTTGAAGAACGGGAGATTCTGGGAAATACTGTGCAGAAAAAGCTTGCCAGAAGTATTTTCTGCGCTGCAGCAAGCCTTCTGCCGTATTGCTGAAGGCTGATGGCTGACTGCTTTCCAGGCGCATCCTATTGACAGCAATTCAATTGTATGCAATTAATATAGGTGCCCAGAGGAAGGAAACACCTTCCCGTTCATTCACGAAACACCAAAGGAGAACACCATGCCCGTAAAAAGCGCAGAAGCCACCTGGAACGGAACCCTCAAAGAAGGCAAAGGCCACCTCAAACTGGAAAGCGGCGTCTACGAAGGCGGTTACACCTTCGCTTCCCGCTTTGAAGATGGCAAGGGCACCAACCCTGAAGAACTCATCGCTGCAGCCCACTCTGGCTGCTACACCATGTTCCTCAGTGCCCTGCTCAGCGAAAAAGGCCTGAACCCCGAGAGGCTGCACACCACCGCCAAGGTGCACCTCGGCGCGGGTCCTGCCGTCACCAAAATTGAACTGTTCCTCGAAGCCCAGGTGAGCGGCATCAGCGAAGAGGACCTGCGCGCCACCGCCCAGGAAGCCAAGGAGAAGTGCCCCATCTCCAAACTCCTTGCCGCCGTTCCTGAAATGACCCTGGACATCAAAGTCCTGTAAGCGCCAGAAGTCAAAACCTCCAGAATGTTCTGGAGGTTTTTTCTATTCCCTGAGGTTCACCTGTTTCAAAGCTTCCCGCAGGTCACGCAACTGCTTTTGCAGGGATGCTGCCTGGGCAGGGGTGATGCACATCATGCAGGCCATCTGCCCGGGGATCTCCTGGGCCTCCTGTTTTTTCTGCCAGCCCAGATCGGTCAGGGCAATCCCCACTTCACGCTCGTCGTGTTTCAGCCTTGTGCGGGTGATCAGGCCCATCTGCTCCAGCCTTTTCAGAAGGGGAGATAGGGTCCCGGAATCGAGCTCCAGCCTGAGGCCCAGGGATTTCACGGTGTGCTCCTTGCCTTCCCACAACAGCACCATCACCAGATACTGCGGATAGGTGAGGTTCAGGTGTTCCAGCAAAGGCTGATAAGCCCGGGTGATCAGGCGTGAGGTTGCGTAAACATCAAAGCACAGCAGGTCTTCCAGGCCTGCAAAAGCTTCGCCGGGGTTGGAAGTCTGCTGCAGTTCACTCATGCCCTGATTATAGGACAATTCAATTGTTTCCAATTGAATATTGTTCAACAGTCCTGTTTGCCACGAAAGTGGCCTAAGCGCTCTGGCTGTGGTTTCCCTTTGCACCAGACTTTAAACTTTAAGCACAGGGTCAGACCACCCCAATTCGCACTGGAGCGAACCATGATTCATTTTTCCATTCTGGGACAGCCCGGCCAGGACAACGCTGTGCTTTCCACCATCAACACCAGTCAGAGCATCCACCGCATCCTCTTTGATTGTGGAGAAGCTGTTCTGGAGGGCATTCCCTATTCAGACCTGCAGGCCATTGACCACCTGATGTTTTCCCACCTGCACATGGACCACATCGCTGGATTTGACAGTTTCTTTCGAGGCGTTTTCAATCGCACCAGCAGAGAAAACCACATCTGGGGACCACCCGAGACTGCACGCATTCTGCAGCACCGTTTTCAGGGCTTCTGGTGGAACCATGCCGCAGATCTCGACGCTGAATGGCTGGTCCACGATGTGCATGAAGACCACATCGAGACCACCCGCTTCCTTGCCCATGAAGCTTTTTCTGTGGCCCATCCTGAGCCTGCACGGCCACACTCTGGTGTGATTCTGGAGCACGAGGCATATACGGTTCAGGTGATCCCCCTGTCCCACCATGGGATCAGCCTGGGGTACAGGGTGCAGGAGAAACCCAGAACCAACATCGACATGCAGAAACTGAACGAAATGGGCCTCAGGCCTGGACCCTGGATGCAACACCTGAAAAATCCGCAGTACCAGGAGGAAACGCTGGACATTGCAGGTGAGCCTCACCCTACACAGGACCTGAGGGCCGCCCTGCTGGTGGAACGGGAACAGGGCTCTCTGGCCTACATCACCGACCTCCTGATTGATGAGGTGGCCAGAACAAAGCTCATTCCTTTTTTAAAGGGCATCGAGACCCTGATCTGTGAAAGCCAGTTTCACCCTTCTGACCTGGAACTGGCCCTGAAAAACCACCACACCACACCAGAACTGGCGGCCCAGCTGGCACAGGATGCTGGCGCGAAAGAACTGGTGCTCTTCCATGTGTCCCAGCGTTACCGACCAGAAACCTGGCGTGAAATGCTGGAACTGGCTCGACAGATTTTCAGAAACACCAGGTTTTCAGAACACTGGCCCCTGTAAAAAGTCCTCTGTGCCAGGCAGAGGGTCTGATTCAATGGCTCTGAAAAACTTCAGGATTCAGTTCGATTTGATGGACCAGTTTGAGGTGGGCTCCAGCCGCAAAATGAACCCCCCGCCCTGCACAGGACATCACAAGCCTGTTGGGGTGCTCCTGGGGAGTGGTCCGGTCCAGGGTGAATTTCTGGCTGGAGATGTCATAAGCAACAAAGGGAGCGAACATGTTTTGTTTTGTTCCCACTGGCTGCACCTGCACCCGATTGCCGCTGCATTTGACCAGATACGGCTTCTCGTGCAGAACAATCCCAATTCTGTCCCCTTCAGGTCTGATTTCCACAAGGTAGGGATCTTTTGAGGATTGAGCTGCAGCAATAGAACAGATAAACATCATCAGAGCAATTTTTTTCATACAGCTTCACTTTAGCAGGGGTTCTGGTGTTTCTGGATCAGGGGTTTCTGGAAGTTGGATGAGAAACAGCCTGTGAGAGACGCTGGAGCAGGAAGGCACGGTAGTCTTCTTTCATGGGAAGCTGGTCTTCTTGCATCAGGACCTGCCTTTGCACCAGCACTTCCTCATGGGTCAGAGGATTGAAGCCCTGCTTCTTTGCCTGTCCTCTGTAGAGGGCCACTCCTCTGCGTTGCCAGAGCGGTGTGCTGTTGAAATTGATCCCGTGCGTGAAAAGCATTTCGTTTTTGAATGCTGCATCCGTCCCGTTCAGCATTCGGGTGACTTCCTGGGCCGATTTTCCAGACTGGCGCAGGGTCCAGTAGGCCCACCCCTGCAGGGCACAGCGCGCACTGTCCTCCTGCCTCCACAGAAAATAATCCAGCACGTCCTCCAGGCTGGCTCCCAGCCAGATGCGGCTGTCAAATTGCACCGCCTCTCCCACCTGCAGGCTGAAGGTGCTGCCTGCCAGACTGGCAGAAAGCGAGAGGGTTTTTTCCAGTGAACGCCCATATCCTGCCCAGGTGGGAGGCAGCAGAATGGAGATCTCATCGCTTGAGGTCCAGCCGTAGAAACCATGCAGGTCCTCCATCAGGGCTTCTGCGGTCTTCACCATGCTGTTTTTGAAGGCAGCATCAAAAGGCTTCTGGAAGTTCTTCTGGGTGAATTTTGAAAATGAACGCCCATCCAGACGGACCACCACCCACATGCCTGGGACCAGTGTGAGCCCATGGAAGTACTCCTTCTGGCGCATGTTGCTGTCCAGATCGGTTTTTTTGTTTTTTTTCATGGTTTCTCCCAGGGTGAGACGATAAATGTACCCGCTTGCAGTTGAACGTAAAAAAGACGATCAAACCCTTCCTGCAAAGAAGGCAGCTGCAATTTGCTGCTGGTGGCCCTGACGCCCACCTCTGGAACCACACGCTCACGCTTTCTGTTGCGTTCCAGGCAGGTTTCCAGCTTCGATTGAAAGTAATACCCGGTGGTGCTCGCACCAGCATTTCTGGCCTGTTGCAGGATGCCTGCTCTGTCCTGCACGGTGGGATTTGTGTTGTCGATGACCACCGACTGTCCTTTTTCCAGGGCTTCTCTGAGCTGTTTTTGCTGTTTGAATTGCCTGTTGTGCTTCCAGAGGTCTTTGCTGAGGTGCAGGTGGGTGGCAGCAAAGCGCTGCTGATAAAAGGATGTCTTTCCAGAGGCCTGTAATCCGATCAGCACAACAACTTCCATGTCAGGCACTGTACAGAAACCGGGGGGTTCTGGCATGGGCGCTTTGACGTAAGCCCATCTGCCATTCGGACCCTCGCTTACAGAGTTTTCTGGTCGCAACCTGCTACAGTTGCAATATGCAATCAAATGATGCAGTTCCAGAAATTTCCGATTTCACCCAGCGCACCACCCCCAGTTTTCGCTTTCTCTGTGCATACTGGCTGGTGGGACAGGCACTGGTGGCACGGGTGGAATCCACACTGCAAAACGAGGAAAAAATGGACCTGCGAGAACTGATTGTGCTGTCCTATCTGGCGGCAGGCACCAGTTACCCCAGCGAGGTGGCCCAGCACATCCTGCTGCCCAAATACGAGGTGAGCCGTACCCTGGACCGCCTGCTCAAAAAAGGCCTGATTGAACGTCAGGTGGATGAAAAAGACGCCAGACGCATGCAGTTCAGGGTGACCCATGCCGGGCTTGAAGCCCAGCTCAGGGCCCTTGAGCTCACCGAAGATGCCACCTCACCGCTCCTGATGCAACTTCAGGACACCGAAACATTCGTGAACCAGATGGAGATGCTCTCCCAACTCGCGCAGGAGGACCTGAAATGACCCAGACCCTGAGAGGCGGAACCCAGAAGACCAACCGTGAACCCATCCCCACCCAGCGGGTGTCCAGGGATGTGAAAGGCAACTGGCACATCTACGGCTTCGAAGAGGCCCGCCAGATCCTGCGCAGCGATGTCACCACCCAGGCAGGCTTTCTGGCCGAATCGGTGCGGGGCATGAAAGGCCTCACCAACCAGCCTGTGCTGTTTGCAGATGGGGAAGAACACCACCTCTACCGCACCGAAGTGGCCCGTTTCTTCTCACCCACCACGGTGGAAAAATACCGCAGCATGATGGAGGCGTGCATTGACCGTTTCCTGCAGGAAGCCGTTCAGAAAAAGAAAATTGACCTGAGTGACATCAGTCTGCGCATTGCTGTGCGGGTGGCCGCCCAGGTGGTGGGCCTCACCGAAAGTGACCCGGATCAGATGGCGCAGCGGCTCGGGGCCTTTTTTCAGCAGGATGCCAACCGGGACGCTCCAAAGTACGTGCAGATCATGCGCTTTCTGACCAATCAGGTCAAACTCTTCCACTTTTATCAAAGAGATGTCAAACCAGCCATCAAAGCCCGCATGATCCAGCCCAGAGAGGACGTGATCAGCCATGTGCTGGGCAAAGGGTACTCGAACATGGAGGTGCTGACCGAATGCATCACGTATGGGGCTGCAGGCATGGTCACCACCCGTGAATTCATCCAGATTGCCTCCTGGCACCTGCTCGAACAACCCCGCCTGAAAGACCGCTATCTGGTCGCCTCTGAAAAGGAACGCATGGCGATCCTCGGAGAGATCCTGCGGGTGGAGCCTGTGGTGGGACAGCTGTTTCGCAGAATGCAGGGAGACATGGAACTCACCAGCGACAACCAGACCTTCCAGCTGAAAAAAGGCGATCTGGTGGCCCTTCACGTCTATGGGGCCAACGAGGACCCGCGCACGGTTGGAGAAGACGCCCGACAGGTGTGCCCCCACCGGGACCTGCCCAGAGGGGTGCAGGCTCCGGTGATGAGCTTTGGAGATGGACACCACCGCTGCCCTGGAGCCTTCCTGGCTTTACAGGAAACGGACATTTTCCTGATGCGCTTTTTGCGCCTGCCTGTGAAGTTCAAGGCCCCCCAGATGACCTGGGTGGAACTCATCCAGAGTTACGAACTGCGAAAATTCGAGATGGAAATTGGCTGAACTTCTTTGCTGGCCCTCTGCGAAGGGGGAGGGCCAGCAGGTCTGGAGAGGGGATCAGGAAGGGTCAGGCTCTCTGGCACACACATCTCCTGCCGCATCCATCTGCTCTGTGGCCTGACTGCGCCTGACATTCCAGCTGCGCCAGTCCTGCTTCTCTGCCAGGTCTTGTTGCCAGCTTTCCAGCACCGTTCTGCAGTTGGGCGCGTTCTGCAACCGGGGAAGAACCAGTGGGGCTGCATCTGCTCCCAGCCTTCTGAAGTGGCTCCAGTCCTCCGGGCTCAGTGGCAGCTCGCGGTTCAGGTTGGTCTGCACGATGATGCGGGTGGGTTGCAGAAAATTCATGCCCGCAATCAGCACCAGACCCAGCACGATGGAGCCAAAAGTGAAACGGTCGTAGGTTTTCTGGAACAGCATCACCATGAACCACACCAGCACCAGACCCACCCACACCATGAAGATCAGGGTGAGCAGGCGGTCTTCGGTCTGCCCGTAGGTCGAGACGTAGAGCATCATGCGTTTCCAGGCACTGAGCAGCATCACCAGCACACAGAGGATCAGGGTCAGGTTCAGTCCCTTGTACAGCAGCAGAAGATGAACTTTGCTGTCCTGCAGGCGGTAAACCAGCAAGAGCAGGCCCAGCATCAGGGTGGCTGTGAAGATCATTTCAAAGAAACCTTTGCGGGCATATTCGGCGTAGGTCAGTCCGGTCAGGGCAGTGATCTGGTCCTGCCCTCCAAAGAAATAAGCGAACTGCACCCCGATGAAGGCCACAAACAGCACGGTCAGGGCAGACAGCAGCATGCTGCTCTCGGTCCAGCCCAGACGGACCATGGTGCGCAGGTCTCCAGCAGGCTCGGGAAGGGGGGTGTTCAGCAGGGAGAGGTGCATGCTTCCCAGGGCGAGGTATGCGGTTCCCAGAATTCCTGGCACCTGCACCAGAAACGCACTGAGGTTCCAGCTGAAAAGCCCATCCAGCAGGCTGTTGAACGCGGCATCTGCACTTCTGAGCAGCAGGGTGAAGACCAGCAGCACCGGAACGGTGATCACCACACCCCTCAGCAGGGCTGCATTGCGTCCAGAGGAGGTGGAAGGCTCTGTCTTCTCGCGGGTCCAGCGGGTTTCTGAGATCAGCAGCAGTGCGCCCACAAACACACTGAGGGCACTTCCCACCCACATCACCACGTAATGAAAGACACCCCCACGGGCAAGCCTGCCTTCGCGAAAGGTTGGAAGGGCCAGACTCAGGCAAACCAGCAGCGCAAACCCATTGAGGAGGTGCAGCACAGTGGAGTCCTGCCAGACAAAAGTGAGGCTGAACAGCAGGGCTGTCCACAACAGAGGCTGTCCTGGCCCCCGTGCTGGAATGCGGTTGAGTTGGGCCATCACCCTCAGTCCGAGAATCAGGGTCAGCACACTGAGGGGCAGGTTGAGGCCCACCCCCGGGGTGTCCATCAGGTGGTGCACGATCAGGCCCATCACCAGTGCAATCAGGATGGCATTCTGGGTGATGCGTCTGGGAATGGCCGATTGGTGTGAATTCATAAACCCCTCCGTCATGAGTAACTTACACATCATGTGTATTTAACTCATGATGTGTGCATGAGGTGGAATGAGAAGATGATCACAAAAGCAGGGTTTCGGGCAGAGGAGCCACAGGCAGCAGGAGAAGAGTCTCAATCCCCTGCAACAAAAAACAGGAGACTCAAGGGTCTCCTGCGAATCTCCAGGGGTGTTTATTCCTGCTGGAAATCTGCCAGAAAAAACTCTGGAAAAGCGTTACTTTCCTGAAAGGCCCTTTGCAGGGCAAGCTCTCCGGTGGCAGGACCAAATTTGAACCCGTGTCCAGAGCAGGCAGAAACCACTGTGGTTTTCGGCGTCACCCGATCAATCACAAAGTTTTCGTCCGGGGTGCTGGTGTACAGGCAGGTGACCACTTCAGAGGGTTCAGGAGAAACTTCAGGCATGAAAGTTTCCAGCCAGTGGCCCATTTTTTGCAGCAGGGCAGGATTGGGCTCAAAAGTGCGGGTCTGAGGAGTCACTTCAGGTCCCTGGTGGTGCAGACCAAATTTCACACCGGGTTTGCCCAGTTGTGGAAAACCATAAGGACCACGCACCAGATCAATCACCACAGGCATCGCTGGGAAATGGAATCTGCTGTCTGGAGCTGCATGGTAGGACACCTGTTCCTGGGTGGCCTGCAGGGGCAGAGGAGAGGGCAGGAGTGCATTCATCCAGGCCCCTGCACAGACCAGCACCTGATCGGGGGTGTACGTCCAGCGCTCGGTGACCACTTTTCCATGATCGATCTCCAGCACAGGGGTGTTTTCCTGAATGCTGACCCCCTGCTCGCGCAGAAATCCGGCCAGAGCAGGCAGCAGGTCATCGGGTTTCAGGATGCCTGCGTCTTTCTGGTAAAGCACAGCTTCATTTTCTGGAATGTGGAACTGGGGAAAGCGTTCCATCGCTGCTGCAGCAGAGAGAAGTTCATGAGGGATCTGCTCTGCATCCAGTGCAGCCATGTGTTTTTTCAGGAGGGGATGTTCTGCTGGCGCGATGTCGATCCCACCTCCCAGATGCAACACCTGCATGCCCAGATGGTCTTCCAGTTCCTGCCACAGGGCATATGCCCGTTTTGCCAGCCTGACATATTCCGGGGAATCATAAGAATACCGGATGATGCGGGATTCTCCATGACTGCTGCCCAGCGTGTGGCCCAGTGAAAACTGTTCAATGACAGTGACCTGATGGCCCTGTTTCCAGGCGGCGTAAGCACAGGACAGTCCGTTCAAACCTGCTCCGATGATGAGGATCTGGGTCATGTTCACCTCTGGACCGAGTATACCCTTTCAGATTAGATGCCCATCTATATAGACAGACATCTAATTAGATGATAGTCTATAGACATGGACGAGGTGCTGCTCAAACTCAAGGCCCTCGCAGACCCCACACGCCTCAAGATCATTGAACTGCTGCGGTCCATCTGCGACAAAGAAGATTGCGAAAAGGACCCCGAAGACCCCACCTGCTACGGCATCAGCATCAGCCAGTCGCTCGGGCTCACCCAGCCCACCGTCAGCCACCACATGAAAGTCCTGGTGGAAGCCGGACTGGTCACCTCGACCCGCGAAGGCAACACCGTCTATTTCTCCCTGAACGGTGAAGGCTTCAAGCCCCTCACCCAGTTTCTGGAGCAGTACCAGAACGTTCCCAGCTGCGAAAGCTGACCTCACCCAGACCGCCCTGCAGGAAGATCCATCAGGATCTTCCCACCTCCCCTCATGCCCAGACCGCGAAAGGAATCTCCCATGTCAGACCTGCAAGATATGCGCCAGATTGAAGTTCGGGACCGTTACCAGGACCACCTCACAGACCTGAAAGTCCACCAACTGCACACCCAGATCACCCCCTCACCCCTGCGGCTCATGGCTGCCCACACCCTCAGAACCCTCGCTGACCTCATCGAAGGCAAAGCCCGTGTGATGGTGGTGTATCCCGAACAGCACTTCAAAGCTTCCTGAAGCCCCTGGGTTACGGGTTAGAATGAACCCGCATGAAAACCGACAACCTTTTCACCAATGTTCACCTGAATCCTGCCGAAGGCTTCCACGTGCGCCCCTTCAGCGGAGAGAACACCACCCTGCTGCACATCCAGCTCGAAGCTGGCAAAATTGCCCCCAGACACAACCACATCCACGAACAGCTGACCCTGGTGGTCTCTGGCGAGCTTGAATACGAACTTGAAGGTGAAGTTCAGGTCCTGACCGCTGGACAGGTGGTCTTTGTCCCCTCCAACGCCTTCCACAGTGCAAAAGCCCTGACCGACACCGTGGTGATCGAGGCCTTCTCACCTGCCCGCACGGATTTGCAGGAGAAGCTGGCTGCACTGGAAGGGAAGTAGCCGAGGGCCCAAGGCCGAGAGCCGAGGGCAAATACAAAGCTGAGGCTCTCGGCATTCTTGGAAAATCAGCCATTTTGGTCTGCCCGGATAAGGTACACTGTAGGAATGTGCCTTTGATGCACATTTCGCCTGAATCCCAGGTGGGAAGGATCACAGCATGACCAAAGAGAACAGCCCCGAGAGCCTGCACGAACTCATCGACGCCATTGAAGCTGGCGAAATTGATGAGGACACCGAAGCAGATCTGGAAGAAGGGGAATACCAGAGTTTAGACGAGATTTTCGCGGAAATTGCCGCTTTGAAAGAGCAGGTCGCCGCCCAGGGGCGCGAAATTGCTGAACTGAAAAAAGCACTGGAAGGCCGCAAACCCGAGCGTTCTTTTGAGCGCAGCGACCGTGGCGAGCGTTCCTTTGACCGCGGTGACCGTGGTGGTTTCCGTGGGGATCGTGGCGACCGTGGCGAGCGTTCTTTTGACCGTGGAGGAGACCGCGGTGGCTTCCGTGGCAACCGTGAAGGTGGGGACCGTGGCGGTTTCCGCAGTGACCGTGGTGAGCGTTCCTTCGACCGCGGTGGTGACCGTGGCGAGCGCTCCTTTGATCGTGGCGACCGTGGTGGCGACCGTGGCGGCGACCGTGGCGGATTCCGTGGCCGCGATGACAACTTCCGTGGTGAGCGCAGCTGGGGCGACCGCAGACCCCGCGATGAAGGTCGGGACTTCCGCACCGGAGAGCGTTCTGACCGTGGTGACCGTGGCGGCGACCGTCCTTCAGGGGACCGTGGTGGTTTCCGCAGTGATCGTGGGGATCGTCCCACCAGCGACCGTGGTGGCTTCCGTGGCAACCGCGAAGGCGGGGACCGTGGCGGTTTCCGTGGCAACGACCGTGGCGAGGGTGGTTTCCGCCCCAGAGCCGAAGGCCGTCCTGAGCGCAAGGAAGGCGAAGACACCTTCAAGCCCCGTGCCCGCAAGGACCATGGCTGGGGCAAAAAGCGCGACTGATTTTCACACGCTTTCGAGTGCAGCACCAGGTTTTCGGACCCGGTGCTGTTTCTTTTGGATTTCCTTACATTTTCGTGATGGTGCATTGCAAAGCTCAGACAATTGACAGGCATGATGGTCCGGTAAGTTCAGGCTGAGACCTCGCTGATGGGTCCGGCCTGTGTGCGAAGCCTGCCGGATGCCTCAAAGAGGAGAGCCCCATCATGAAAACACACCACCTCAGCGTCTCAGACTCCATCTATGAACTGTCCGATGAGTGGTACATCCGCGAGGATGTGATCGTTGATCGCTTCCACATCGACTATGTGCTGGTCTCCCGTTTCGGGGCATTCAGCATTCTGGAACGCCTGGACCAGGAAAAAATCAAGGTGCAGGACAAATCCCTCTACATGGATGGGAAACTGCAGGACTATCTGGTCCGTGAACACCTTGGAGCGACCAGGCGCCTTGAAGGTGTCCTCAAAATGAAAGTCAAACCCCTGATCGTCTTCAAGCAGGACATCAATGGAGGCGTGGTGCAAGGCGTGCAAGTGTTGCCGTTGCAGCACCTGAGCAGCCACATCGAGTTTTTCTGGCAGAAGGTCTACACCTTCGAGGATGTGATGACCGCCTGCCGCACCCTGCGTCCCATGCTGGAAGCAAAACCTGACCGCAAAGCCACAGAGGCCTTCAGCCGTGGTCTCCTGATGGGCATGGTCTCAGGTTCTGCCTCTGCAACACCCGCAGGAGCAGCACTCAGTTTTTGAATCCCCCTGAGTGACATATTCTCTTGTTCATGTGCAGATCTGGCACTCAGGGGAATCAAAAAGGGAAGCGCGCACGCTTCCCTTTCTTTCAATGCTGCCTGTTTCAGGCCTGATGGCTCTGGAACCCGCCCCCATTGTTGCCCTGCCATCTGGGTTTGGGGGCAAACTTGCTGAGGATGGTCGAGTTGTCGTAGGCCACCGAGGCCTCCACCCATTTGAAGGTGCTGCTCAGCGCCCGGATGCCCTCACTGGAGAGCTTCATTCCGGAGACTTCCAGACTGGCGAACATGCCATTCCCGGAAACTTTCATGCGCACCGGGAGGTTGCCAGCGTACTCGTCCATGAAGCTTGCCAGTTCACGCAGGGCGTCGTTGTCGGTCTGGTCGAGGTCCAGGTTCAGCCAGGCCACCTTGGGCACATCCACCAGACTGTCGATGGTGACGATCTCCTCGGCAATGGCCCGGATGGAGCCCTCGGAGTCTTCCAGATCGACGATCACCAGTGCAGGGGAGTCGGGGATCAGTTTGTGCTGAACCCGATCGTAGGCTTTGCTGAAGGCCACCAGTTCAATCACTCCGGATTCATCGGCGAGGTTGAATTTGGCCATCATGCCTCCGGATTTGGTGGGTTTCTTGACGATGGCTTCCAGCATGCCTGCGAGCACCACTTTCAGGCGGCCATTGTTCGGGCGGTTTTGCTGGAAGTAGTTTTCGTAGTTCAGGATGGTGCAGCTTGCGGCTTCTCTGAGACCTTCATACTGCTCCAGAGGGTGACCGGAGATGTAGAGGCCCAGGGCTTCTTTCTCTGCAGCCAGTTTTTCCAGTTCGGTGAAGGGTTCCACCTGCTTCAGTTTGGGCTCGGGCATGGTGGTTGCTGCCCCGAACAGCGAATCCATCCCGTTGTCCTGCTGGCTCGCCTGACCGAAGCTCAGGGCCTCTTCCAGGGATTCCAGCAGGGCCTTGCGGTCCCCAAACATGTCGAACGCTCCGGCCTTGATCAGGTTTTCCAGTGCTTTGCGGTTCGCGGTTTTGGAAGACACCCGCTTGCAGAAATCGGGCAGGGATTTGTAGGGTCCGTGGTTGGCACGCTCGGCCAGAATGAACTCCACTGCGTTCTCACCGAGGCCCTTGATGGCATACAGACCGAAGTAGATCTGGCCCTTAACCACTTTGAAGTCTGCGCCAGAGTGGTTGATGTCTGGAGGAAGCACCACCACACCCATCTTGCGGGCATCATTCACGTATTCGGCCACTTTGTCTGAATCACGGCGTTCCACAGTCAACAAGGCAGCCATGAATTCAACAGGGTGGTTTGCTTTTAACCACGCTGTTTGATATGATATTACGCCATATGCGGCACTGTGACTTTTATTGAATCCGTAATTGGCGAACTTTTCCAGCAAATCAAAGAGCTTATTTGCTTCATCTTCCGGAACCCCATTATTTTTAGATCCATTTACAAACAAAATGCGCTGGTTTTTCATTTCATTGGCATCTTTTTTGCCCATCGCCCGTCGCAGCAAATCTGCTCCACCCAGTGAGTATCCGGCCACTGTGGAAGCAATCTGCATGATCTGTTCCTGATAAACGGGAATGCCGTAGGTTTCGCGCAGGATCGGCTCCAGCCATTTTTCAGAAGTGGGGAAATCCGGGTAGGTCACGGGCTCCTGACCGTGGTGGCGTCGGATGTAGGTCGGGATGTTCTCCATGGGTCCCGGACGGTACAGGGCGGACATGGCGACCAGATCGGCGAGACGCTTGGGTTTCATGCGTCTGGTGGCGTCGGCAATGCCGCCCCCTTCAAACTGGAAGATCCCTTTGCACTCTCCGCGTCCCATCAGGTCAAAGGTGGCCTCATCATCAAAAGGGATCTCATCGAAGTTGATGTTGAGGTGCTTTGAGTCCTTGAGGATCTTTCTGGCTTCGTCCAGGAACGAAAGGGTGCGCAGTCCCAGGAAGTCCATCTTGATCAGGCCGATGTCCTCGCAGGCTTTCATGTCGTACTGGCAGACGATGCCCTCTCCGGAGTTGTCCCGCATCAGGGGCACCAGATCGGTGAGGTTGTCTCTGCCGATCACCACCCCTGCGGCGTGCACCGAGGCGTGACGGGTCAGGCCTTCAAGTTTCTGGGCGAACTCATAAGCTGCGGCCAGTTCCTTGTTGGCTTTCAGCATCTCCTGAATGTCTGGCACACTCTCACGGGCCTGTTCCAGCGAGTAGCTCTTGCCGAATTTCACGGGAATCAGCTTGGAGACCTTGTCCACATCTGCGTAGGCCACGCCCATCACACGGGACACGTCTTTCAGACACGCCTTGGAGGCCATGGTTCCGAAGGTGGCGATCTGGGCGACCTTGTCATCCCCGTACTTTTCACGGACGTACGCAATCACCTCTTCACGCCTCTGATCGTTGAAGTCGATGTCAAAGTCAGGCATGGAGATGCGGTCCGGGTTCAGGAAGCGCTCGAAGAGCAGTTCAAACTCCAGAGGATCAAGGTTGGTGATGCGGATGGCGTAGGCAACGAGAGATCCTGCTCCCGATCCACGTCCGGGTCCCACGGAAATGTCATGGTCCTTGGCCCAGTTGATGTAGTCGGCCACGATCAGGAAGTAATCCGGGAAGCCCATGTTGTTGATCACGGACAGTTCGTATTCCGCACGCCTGAGGAGCACCAGGGCATGGTCATACTGCGCTTTGGTGAACCCCTCCATGCACTCGCCGTCTTTGCAGCGCTGTTCCATCTCTTCAAGGGCAGGGTATTTGGTGTATTTTTCGCCCACAGCTTTGCCCAGGTCCTCCCAGAGGGAGCCCATGAAAGCCATTGCTGCGTACAACGTCTCAAACTCAGCAGTCTGGGGATGGAAGTTCGGGAGGCGTTTTTTCAGTTTGCTGGTGTGACCTGCAAAATCAATGGCTTCAAACTTCGCTTCAGTGAATTTCTCTCCATCCAATCTGGGTTCATAGAGGGACTGGTAGTAGGCTTTCAGAACTTCAGGCTGCTGTGCCCTCTCCCAGGACTGGCAGATGTACTCCCGGATCAGGGGCTCGGTCAGATGCTCGGGGTAGCGTTTCATCATGCCCCGGTAGGTCTGCACCCGGAGTTCCTCGGACATGGTGCGGCCTTCAGGGATGGGGAGGGCAGGCATCTGGTATACGCGCTTTTTACCTACAGGCAACTCCACATTGCACATGCGGGCAATTTCGGCGGTGTTGTCAAAGGGCTCCTCACCCCAAACATCCACAGGGAGGGCCTGCTGCATTTCATCGAGGCTCTTGACGTAGAACTCCTCGCAGGGGAACTTGAAGCGGTTCTCGTCTGCCAGGGTGGCTTTGGTCTGAATGGCCAGCAGGGCATCGTGGGGTTTGGCGTCCTCGCGCTTCACGTAGTGCCCATCGTTGGTCGCAACCATCCCAATGCCAAGCTCTTTTGCCCAGGTTCTCAGGATCTCATTCACCCGCACCTGCTCGGGAATCCCGTGGTCCTGCACCTCAATGAAGTAATTCTCTTTGAAAAGGTTCTGGTACCACAACAGGCGCTCTTTGGCCTGTTCCAGACGGTCCTGCATGATCAGTTGAGGCACTTCTGCCCCCAGGCACCCGGAGAAGGCAATGATGCCCTTGTGGTGCTCCATCAAGAGTTCATGGTCAATCCGAGGCTTGTAGTAATAGCCTTCGGTGTAACCCCTGGAAGTCAGACGGCACAGGTTCTGGTACCCCTCGAAATCCCGGGCCAGCAACGTCAGGTGAAAAATGCCCTTCTCTCCGCTCTGGCCGGGCTTCTTGTCTCTGCGGGTGCCCATTCCTGGAACCACATAGGCCTCATACCCGATGATGGGTTTGACCCCCATCTGCTGGGCATAATTGAAGAAATGTACGGCCCCGTGCATGTTGCCGTGGTCGGTGATGGCACAGGCTGGATCATTGGGGGTGACCTCCTTGACCCATTTCAGCAGGTCCTTCAGTTTGGCCGCACCATCCAGCAAAGAATACTGGGTGTGCTGGTGCAGGTGGGCAAACTTGCGGGGTGTACAGCTGGAACAGTTCGGATCAATGCAGGGGTCATGCGACATGACACACAGTTTACCCCACCCTTGATTTCAGATGGTGGGCAACACAACGTTGGATTTTCGTTTGTGGGCGTAATGCTCAGGAGGAGCAGAAGGCAGAAGGCATTCAAATCGCTTCTGCTTCAGCATGTCTGGAGATGACCATGGAAAATAACAAGCAGTGGACCCCATCAACCTTTGCCTTCTGCTTTCTGCCTTCTGCAACGACCTCTGCAGTGTTCTTCTCTCAGGCAAGCTGCTCCATGTTATCTTGACCCTGTGCAGTGGCTCAAACAGAAACTCCTCGCCCTTCTGGGGGCAGCTTTTGCCTCGGTGGTTTTGCTGACCTTCCTGTTGAAACTTCGCCCGGACCTTGAAGAGGCCCAGTCTGGAGCGCTTTTTGTGGGTCTGGGCATTGTGATTTTTGGCAGCCTGCCCGTGCTCCTGATTTCCAGGCTTTCTGATGGGTGGACGCCCAGATTTGGAGCACGCAGAAAGTGGATGGCTTTGCTGGTGCATGTGTTGCTGGGGGCTGTGCTGGCTTTCCTGGCTGTGCGGACCTGGCAGGGTATTCCCTTTGTGGTGTTCCTGATGGTGGTCTTCTGGTGGCTGGATGAGCGCATCCGCCATTCTGCCGTGCGTCCTCCCGAGAAATGAACAGATGTGTCCAATTTGGAGGGATTCTGAAAACTGGACGCTAACCTGAACACATGGTGTTCTGGAGATGGTTTGGAAGAAAATTGCTGGCCCTGCTCGTCGCTTCCCTGGTGATTGCCTTCCTGATGGGCGTTCTCACCCGCCTGGATGGAACATGGAAAGAGTCCTTTGCGGTCTTTGGCCTGACGGCTTTTTTTGCACCCATTTATGGGTTCATTCCTGGGTTTCTGGTCACGGGTCTTTCGGACTGGCTGTCTCCCAGAAGCCGCTTTCCCAGGGAAACCACTGCTCTGGTCATTCACATGTTTGGGGGAGCCCTGTTCCTGTGGTTTGCAGGTCCTTATTTTGGCTGGCTGGGTGTGGTGGCTGCCCTGCTCTTCTGGTGGGTGGACGAGCGCCTGAAACCTTCAGGCTTCAGCACTTCACGTCATGTTGTTGTGGGATGAGGTGGGTTTCAGTTTCTCTCCTCACTGTGGAGGCCAGACCTGCTTTTCAGAAGCGTATTCTGGAGCACTGTGGGATTTTCTGTTTGATGTTTGCATTTGCTGCCCTTGAATGAACTGGCATCTCTTTCATTCAAGGCCCGTTATACTTTATGCACCATGCGCATCTTGATGTCTCTGGCCCTCTGTTTGCTGCTCACCGGATGTGAGGTGGAACGAAAATCCCAGCAGAACCAGAGCCGCACCGTGCAGGAGAAAACCCAGAAAGTCACCCCTGAGAAAGACATCCATCAGGCAGAGTGGCGCACCGTGAAGCAGGGCAAGCTCAACCTGAGCCAGGTCACGTACCTGAGTGAGGGCCTGAAGATTGATGCTCTGGTGTGTGCTCCCCAGAACCTGAAAGCGGGAACCCCCCTCCTGATGCTGGAACATGGCGGCTTTGACACCGAGACCGATCCCAGAAAGTGCAATGAATACGCCCAGATGGGGTATGTCATTGCCCAGAGTGCCTACAGGGGGCAGGGGAGAAGTGAGGGCAAGGTGGAGGCCTGCCTCGGGGAGGTCAACGACTCTCTGGCCCTGAAACAGGTGGTGCAGGACCGCCTGAAGACGCAGGGTGTGGTTCATGTGGGCGTCAGTCTGGGGGGATGCATTGCCCTGAAAGCTGCAGCCCAGCAAAAGGATGTCAAAGGTGTGGCCATTCTGGTGACCCCGATGGATTTTGCCCAGCAGATCCGCATTTTGCGGGCCACCCGTCCCGATGCGCTATCTCGCTGGTTCGAGATTTTTGGTGGAACGCCAGAAGAAGCACCGGAGCAGTATGAAAAACGTCGTCCCATTGCCGCAGCACCCCAGGTGAATGCCCCCATCCTCAACCTGATTGCTGCCCAGGACCCTCTGATTCCTTACAAACAGCAGTGTGACCTGCTTTCTGTGCGCAAAAAAGCAGGAAAGATGGTGGAGGTGGTCCATCTGGCCCGCAATGGTGCCCCCAATCCACCCCTGCAGCAACGCTATGTTTGTGAGGGTGAAGGAAAACCCGCCTTCAAACTTCCAGAATTCAAGCCTCAGGACTTCAAAAATCAGGATGTCTTTGTGACCTACTATGACCTGCACCACACCAGCACAGCACACATGTGGAAGACCGTGCAGGATTTCCTGCGGACCGTGGCCCCATTGCCCTGAGCTCCCACAACGTCCTTAGGGTTTGCTGCTAGTCTGGTGAAGTGCCCCTGCCCGACTGGCTCTTGAGCCTCAACCCTTTTTTATTGCACGGACTGCTTTTTGTGGTGCTGCTGATCGAGGGCATCGGGGTGCCAGGAATTCCCTTTGAGTTGCTGTGGATCACGGAAGGCCTGCTCATCCATGCCCAGAAAACCACTTTCTGGGAAGCTGTGCTGTGGGGAACCCTGGGGAACTGGATGGGCAATGTGCTGGGTTACGTCTTCGGACATAAAATTGCGGCTTATCTTCCAGAAAAAGCCCGCAACGCCATCAAATTGAAAGACGTCAAACGCTGGTACGAGAAGTACGACTTCTGGGTGATCATCCTCAGCCGCTGGCTGGGTTTTTTGCGCACACCTTTTATTCTTTATGCAGGTGCCGCCGGAATGAGCCTCAGACGGTACACCGTTTTCAGCCTGATCGGGGCTTTTTTGTGGGTGGCCGTCTGGCAGTATGGTCTCTGGAAATCCGGAGAGGCTTTCCTGAAGTGGTGGCAGCAGTATCAACTCATCATCATCGGGGTGTGCGTGCTCGTGGGGGTGGTCAGTGTGGTGTTCATGCTCAGGAAGAAAAAAAGGGCCGAGGGCCGAGAGTCCAGGGCCGAGAGCTAAAGGCAGTCAACAGGCCAGCGCTTTTGCTCTTGGCGAATCCTCTGTGAGATTCATCTTGTTGGCAGTGCTCTAAACTCAGCGTTTCGCTGGTTTTTGATCATTGCCCCTGGAAACTTTTTGCTCTCGGCTCTCGGCCCTGGGCCCTCGGCTCAGCGTTCTTTGTTGCAGGCTTTCATTTCCCCTTCACCCACCCATGAAACCCTGTATTGTTTAGGCAACCCCACATGTCGCTTTTTGTGTGTCAGGCGCAGAGAGACATCTGCAATCCAGACTGTTACCGCTTGAGAGACTTTGCACAAAGTGCGCAAGGACAAGAGTCCCGAGTGGCCCCACCTACAATTGAAGGGCGCAGCAGAGGAGGCACCAAAAGCAATTTTGTGTGCTAGAGGAAAGGTTTACACCCCTAGGCCGCTATGGTACTCTTTTTGCGGGGCTTGAGCCTTAACTTACATCAAGCTTTCACCACAATTTAGACTCAGCGCGATCGGGACATCGCAATTGCCAAAATATGCGACCCGGTCCGTTCATTACGGAAAGGAGGAGAGGTTTGGAAGCGTCGAGTGGTCGAATCATCAGCGAACTCGCTCAGAAGGAGCGTGCGCTCGCAGCTGAGATCGAAGCAGCCCAGACGGAAGCCAAGCGCACCATCGAGAACGCCGAAGCAGAAGCAAAACGCATTCTGTCCGAAGCCGAAACCGTGGCAAGACAGCTGGCAACCAACAATGCGCAACGACTGACAGCCGAGCAGGAACGCATCCGCAATGCGGAGCGTGAAGCTGCACATGCATCAGTTGAAGCCGAGAGAACCCGCGCCGCAGGGCGTGTGGATCAGGCTGTGGATCTCATCTTGAAGGCGGTACTCCCGTGATCGCAAAAATGCAGCAAGTCACCATTGCCGCTCGCAAGAGCGATGCAAGGCGACTGATTTCTGCCCTGCAGGATGCCGGAGTGCTTCACATCACCCCCGTAGAGACCCAGGAACTTTCCACCGGAGCCCTGACCGGGCAGGACGCTGAAGACCGTAAAAACACGGAGCGCCTGCTCGCCCGCGTGGACACCACCCTGGGTGAACTCGGAAATCCCGTTCTCCCCAGTGGCCCTCTGCCTGCAGAAGCCAACTGGGTCAGCACTGTTGAGGCTGTGGCAAAAGAAACCGGAGTCCTCACCCATGAGCGCACAGCACTGGAGTCAGACCTTTCTCTGGCCCAGTCCTTCGCAGATGTGGTGAAGGCCCTGGCAGAAGTCGCTCAGGGACTCGACGCCTCCAGACGTCTCAGTGTGATTCCCTTCACCCTGGACGCCAAGCAGGACGCTGGTCTCCTGCAACAAACCCTGCAAAGCGACCTCAAGGACCGGTTTGCCATGGACTTCAAGAACGTTGGCAATCTGCGCGCTGGCGTTGTTGTGGTCAAAAACCAGGACCGTGATGTGGCCCGTCAGGCTCTCTCCAGAGCCCGTGTGGGCGAACTCCGCCTGCCTGGCCGTTTCGACGGGATGCCCCTCGGGGATGCTGCCCGCGAAATGGACCGGGTGAACCGCGAAGCTCCGGGTCAGATTCAACGCATCCGGGACCAGGTCAACGGTCTGGCACACCAGCATGGCAGCACCCTTGCCGCCATCCGGGACGCCCTCAGAGATCGGGTCACCGCTTTCGAAGTGCAGGTGCAGAGTGCCCGTGGCCGTTACGGCATGGTCTTGCAGGGCTTCGTTCCTGCAGACAACGCCAGCGAGCTGCAAAACGCACTCAAGCAGTTCGATGTGGCTGTAGAAATGCAGGCTGCAGACGAGCACCACGCTGAAAACGTTCCCGTTAAACTCAAAAACAACAGCTTCGTGCAAAACTTTGAGTTCCTGCTGAACGTCTCTCAGCCTCCCAAATACGGCACCTTCGATCCCAGCTGGATCGTGACGGTGTTCTTCCCCCTGTTCTTCGGTTTCGTGATCGCAGACATCGGACTGGGACTCTTGTTCCTTGCCCTCTCCATATGGGCCATGGGGCAGGCCAGAGCTGGCAAGAGCATCACCATCGGGTTCATGGGCATTGTCCTTGACCCCAAAACCCTGAAGAATGTCGCCACCGTGCTCACCACCATGAGCGTCTGGGCCATTCTGTGGGGCTTCCTCACCGGAGAGTTCTTCGGCAACTTCTTTGAGCACCTCGGCATCTTTTACATTGATCCCGCGCTGACCAAACAGATCTGGGGCGTCACCCTGTCCCACCATGCCGAAGCCCACCATGCTGCAGTTTCCTTCCCGATTCTCTACCCCCGGGTGGACTCTGCTTTCGCCACCACCGTCATGCTGCACACCCTGTTCATGGGAATCATCTTCCTGCTGTGGAGCTGGGGCCTCAAAGCCCAGGTCAGCTTCAAGCACGGCCATGCCAGCCACGGCTGGGAAGGCCTGGGGATGGTTGGCGGTCTGATTGGTCTGGTGCTGCTGGCCTGGATCTCCGAAGCCGGTAAAAACTTCGGCGCACTGGGCAATGTCCTTGGTGACTGGCGCGTGCTGGTCATGCTGCTGGGCTTCCTGATCTTCCTGATCGGGGTCTTCCGCTCAGGGGTCTACCTGATGTTCATGGAAATCCTGTCCCAGGGCGGAAACATCATCAGCTTCAGCCGTCTTTTCGCTGTGGGTCTGGCTTCCGCTCTGCTGGCCAACCTCGCCACCGACGTGGGCTGGGGCATGTACAAGAGCATGGGCTTCATCGGTGCCATCCTTGGCGTTGTGGCTGCCCTGCTGGTTCACGCCTTCGCGATTGCCCTCACCATCATTGGTCACGTGATGCAGCCTCTGCGTTTGAATTACGTGGAATTCTTAAACCCCACCGGTTTCTACACCGAGACCGGCCCTCGCTACAATCCGCTGAGAAAACTCAGCAGACAAAAGTAAATTTCCGGAGGAAACACATGAAGAAACTGGCTACCATTCTCGCTGCTTTTGCCCTCGCTAGCATCGCATTCGCCCAGGAAGCTAACGGTGACGCCCTTGTCGCCGGACTCAAAGCCATCGGTGCAGGTCTCGCCGTCGGTCTCGGTGCCATCGGTACCGGTCTGGCCCAGGGCCGCGTGGGTTCCGCTGCTGCTGGCGTGATTGCCGAAAGCCCTGAAAAATTCGGTACCATGCTGATTCTGTTCGTGATTCCCGAGTCTCTGGTGATCTTCGGCTTCGTGGGCATGTTCATCCTCAACGGCTAAAAGCCGTGTGGGGACCACACGGCCCCCGCAGGAACCTGGAGACCATGAATGTCAAACCTAGCATCGATTCTCGAAACTGAAGTCCGCGAGGAAATCGCTCAGATCAAACGGCAATCCCAGGAGAAAGCCGCTGAGATCGTGAACCAGGCCAAAGAGCAGGCCCAGGGTCTGCTCGAAAGCCGCAAGCGTGCCCTCGAAGGTGAATTTAATGCGGGAGTCGTGCGGGCGAAGAGTGCTGCAAGTCTTGAAGTTGCAGCACTCCGCCTCTCAGCAGCCGACAGCGTGCAAAAGCGCGCTTTCGTCGAGGCAGAACAAAAAATTCGCGACCTCGCGAACAGCCAGTCTGCTGAGTACCGCACGATCCTCGGGAAGCTCATCGAGGAAGCCAGAGGAGCCATTGCTGAGCCTGAAGCCGTCGAGGTGAACCCCGCCGACCTGCTGCTGGCCCAGGATGTGCTGGCAGATCTGGGCATCACCGCCACCGTTCGTGGCAACGACCAGATTCAGACCGGCGTGCGTCTGGTGGCCAGAGGTGGCCGCACCAGTGTGCAGAACACCCTTCTTGGACGCCTCGCTCAAAGTCGCGACAGCCTTGCTTCTCAGGTGGCCCGCGTTCTCGCCGAATAAGGAGGAGACGTGGCAGACGATTACGGATACATCAACGCCCGCATCAAGATGATGCGTGGTGCCCTGCTTGAAGACCGCCACCTCGATGAGGCCGTCGGTGCAGCCACCTACTCTGAATACCTGCGTGTGCTCAGTGAAACCTCCATCCGCGAGGACCTCGGGGACGCCACTGCCCAGGGTGCAGGGCTGAATGAGCTGGATGCTGCCCTCAGCCAGAACCTCTTCCGGGTGGTTCGCAAAGTCCAGGGTCTGGCCAGTGGTCAGGCCAAAAAGGAAATTGACGTTCTGATTGCCCGCTGGGACCTCCTGAACATCAAAACCCTGGTTCGTGGTGTGATCACCGGACGCAGCTCCCAGGACATCCTCGCAGGTCTGATTCCTGCCGGAACCATCAAATGGGGCGTGCTGCAGGCCGCTGCCAACAGCACCGACCTCGCAGGACTGGCCCAGACCCTCTCCATTGGCAGTGGTTTCCTGGGACGCACCCTGCGTCAGGCCGTCTCTGCTGGAGCCACCGAACTGCTCGACATCGAAGTGGCCCTGGACCAGGACTACTTCAAAACGGCCCTGGCTGCTGCCCGTGAAAACAGCCTCAGGCGCTACCTGGCCCGTGAAGTGGACATTCGCAACATCCTGACCGCCCTGCAACTGCGGGGAGGCAACCTCAGTGCCCGCTACTTTGTGCCCGGAGGCAGCCTGAACGAAGGCGACTTCATGCGCATTGCTGGTGGAGACAGCACAGTCTCTGACCCGGACCTCCAGCGCCTGCTGGAAGCCGGAAGCCTGGACCGCGCCGAAACCCTCAGCCGTGGACTGCTGGACCGCATCAGCCGCAACGTGTCCATGTCGGACGTGCTTGGCCCCGGTGTGGCCCTGGATTTCCTGCGCCGCAAAGAGGTCGAGATTGCCCGACTGCGCCTGATTGGCCGTGGCAAATTCTACGGGGTCCCCGCAGACAACATCAGACAGGAGCTCGGAAATGCATAAGGTCGTGGTTTTGGCAGATTCAGAAACCGCCACCGGCTACCGCCTGGCAGGTGTGGAAGTGGTGGAAGCCAACAGCGAGAACGCTGTGAAAGCCCTGGAAGGGCTCATCACCCAGGGCAATTACGGTCTGGTCGCTGTGGACTCCGGTCTCATTGCAGATCCTGCAAAGGCTGCAGAACGGGCCATGCGTGGTCGGGACCTCCCGATCCTGCTGCCCATCCCCAGCCTCAAAGACGCTTTCAGCACCGAAACGGTGGACGCCAAGGCCTACATGGGCAAACTTGTGCGCGACACCATCGGCTTTGACATCAAGCTCTAACGTTCACAGGGTAACAGTTGACCTTTCAAGGTCACGATAAGATGGGGAGCAGTCCCTAAAAACCTGTGTCCAGTCTGTCACTGGTAACCTTTCAAGGAGGAACATGAGCACCAAAACTGGTGTAATCCTGAAAATTGCTGGTCCTGCGGTGATTGCCGGGGGCATGTACGGCGCAAAGATGTACGACATCGTGCGCGTCGGTACCGAACGCCTCGTGGGTGAGATCATCCGTCTGGACGGCGACACTGCATTCGTGCAGGTGTACGAAGACACTTCCGGCGTGACCGTCGGTGAGCCTGTGGCCACCACCGGTCTGCCCCTCTCCGTGGAGCTTGGCCCTGGCATGCTCAACGGCATCTACGACGGGATTCAGCGTCCCCTCGACAAGATCCGTGAAGCCTCCGGCGACTTCATTGCCCGTGGCATTGACGTCTCCGCCCTGAACCGCACCCAGAAATGGGCCTTCACCCCCAGCGTCAAAGCTGGTGACACCGTGAGCGGCTCCAGCATCCTGGGCACTGTGCCCGAGTTCAGCTTCACCCACAAAATCCTGACCCCTCCCAACGTGAGCGGCGTCCTGAAGAGCGTGGTTCCCGCTGGTGAATACACCATCGACGACACCATCGCTGAACTGGAAGACGGCACCAAGCTGCGTCTGGCCCACTACTGGCCTGTGCGTCAGCCCCGCCCTGTCGCCAAGAAGAAAGACCCCAGCCTGCCCTTCCTCACCGGAATGCGCATTCTGGACGTGCTCTTCCCCCTGGTGATGGGTGGCGCAGCAGCGATCCCCGGTCCCTTCGGTTCCGGCAAGACCGTGACCCAGCAGTCCGTTGCCAAATACGGCAACGCTGACATCGTGGTTTACGTGGGATGCGGCGAGCGTGGCAACGAGATGACCGACGTGCTGGTGGAATTCCCCGAACTGGAAGACCCCAAGACCGGCGGACCCCTCATGCACCGCACCATCCTCATCGCCAACACCTCCAACATGCCCGTGGCTGCCCGTGAAGCCTCCGTGTACACCGGCATCACCCTCGCCGAGTACTTCCGCGACCAGGGTTACGGCGTCTCCCTCATGGCAGACTCCACCAGCCGCTGGGCCGAAGCGCTCCGTGAAATCTCCTCCCGTCTGGAAGAGATGCCCGCAGAAGAAGGGTACCCCCCGTACCTTGCCGCCAAACTGGCTGCCTTCTATGAGCGTGCCGGTGCTGTGGTGACCCTCGCTGGTGAAGACGGAGCCGTGTCCGTGATCGGCGCTGTTTCCCCCGCAGGTGGAGACATGTCCGAGCCCGTGACCCAGGCCACCCTGCGTATTACTGGCGCTTTCTGGCGTCTGGATGCCGGTCTGGCCCGCCGCCGTCACTTCCCCGCCATCAACTGGAACGGCTCCTATTCGCTGTTCACCCCCATCCTGGACAGCTGGTACCGCGAAAACGTCGGTCCCGACTTCCCCGAGCTTCGTGGCCGCATCGCCAAGATCCTCCAGGAAGAAGCCAAGCTCCAGGAAGTGGTGCAACTCGTGGGTCCCGACGCCCTGCAGGACAACGAGCGTCTGATCATCGAGTCTGGCCGCATGCTCCGTCAGGACTTCCTGCAGCAGAACGGATTCGACCCCGTCGACGCCAGCGCTTCGATGCCCAAGAACTACGGCCTCATGAAGATGATGCTGAAGTACTACGAGAAGGCCTCCGAAGCCGTCCGCAAGGGTGCCACCATCGACGAGATCCTGGCCAGCCCCGTGAACGAGAAGCTGTCCCGTGCCCGTTACGTGCCCGAAGGTGAGTTCGCCAACTACACCACCACCGTGCTGAACGAACTCGACAGCGCCTTCGCCGTGAAAGCGTAAGAGGAGTAGAACCCGATGCTCAAAAAAGAGTACACCGATGTCAGCTACATCTCAGGTCCTCTGCTGTTCGTCAACGCAGCGTCCGACCTGAACTACGGCGCCATCGTGGAGATCAAAGACGCCAGAAACCGCATCCGCGGTGGACAGGTGATCGAAGTTTCCAGCGAATACGCCGTGATCCAGATCTTCGAAGAAACCTCCGGACTTGACCTGGCCACCGCCAGCGTCAGCCTGGTGGAAGACGTGGCCCGTCTGGGCGTGTCCAAAGAGATGATCGGTCGCCGCTTCAGCGGTCTGGGCCGTCCCATCGACGGACTGCCCCCCGTGGTCGCCGAGCAGCGCCTCTCCATCAACGGACAGGCCATGAACCCTGCGGCCCGCGACAAGCCCGAAGAGTTCATTCAGACCGGCATCTCCACCATCGACGTGAACACCAGCCTGATCCGTGGACAGAAACTGCCGATTTTCTCCGGCTCCGGTCTGCCCCACAACGAACTTGCTGCCCAGATTGCCCGTCAGGCCAAAGTGCCCGGACACGAAGGGGACTTCGCCGTGGTGTTCGCAGCGATGGGTCTGACCCAGCGCGAAGTGAGCTTCTTCACCCAGGAATTCGAAAGAACCGGCGCTCTGGCCCGTTCCATCCTCTTCCTGAACAAGGCAGACGACCCCGCCGTGGAAAGGCTCCTGACCCCCCGCATGGCCCTCACCGCCGCCGAGTACCTTGCTTTCGAGCATGACTACCACGTGCTGGTGATCCTCACCGACCTGACCAACTACTGCGAAGCCCTCCGTGAAATCGGTGGTGCCCGTGAAGAGATTCCCGGTCGCCGTGGCTTCCCCGGCTACATGTACACCGACCTTGCCAACCTTTACGAGCGCGCAGGTGTGATTCAGGGCAAGAAGGGCTCTGTGACCCAGATCCCCATTCTCTCCATGCCCGACGATGACATCACCCACCCCATCCCTGACCTCACCGGATACATCACCGAAGGCCAGATCGTGGTGGACCGCACCCTGAACCGCAAAGGCGTGTACCCCCCCATCAACCCCCTGCCCTCCCTGAGCCGTCTGATGGGCAACGGGATTGGCAAGGGCAAGACCCGTGCAGACCACAAGAACGTTTCTGACCAGCTGTTCGCTGCGTACTCCAACGGCCTTGACCTGCGCAAACTGGTGGCCATCACCGGTGAAGACGCCCTCACCGAAAACGACAAACTGTACCTGCGCTTCGCAGATGACTTCGAAGAGTACTTCCTCAACCAGGGAGACCAGGACCGCTCCATCGAAGACAGCCTGACGGTCGCATGGGCACTGCTCTCCAAACTTCCCAAGAGCGAGCTGACCCGCATCGGCAAGGATTCCATCGACAAGTACTACGGTGAGAAACTTGACGACATGTGGCGCGGCGGCCGCAACATGGGCATCTGATAGCCGAAGCTTAAGCTTCGGCTATCAGACGGAATTAACCAACCTGAGCAGGCATCAAGGTAAGATGGTACAACTTGATGCCTCTCCCTCTGAAGGCCGAACTTCAGTGAACGCTACAAAGGAGCAAGCATGGCCGGACAAATCAGCCCCACCCGCACTGCACTGCTCGCCAGCAAGGCCCAGAAAAAACTGGCCAGCGACGGTGCAGACCTGCTCAAAAGAAAAAGAGACGCCCTGATCGGAGAATTCTTCGCACTGGTGAGAGACGCTCTCGCTGCCCGCGAAGATCTTGCCTCCGTGTCCAAGGGTGCTTACCTGAGCCTCTTTACCGCCAAAGCCTGGGACAGCCCTGAAGCCGTGGAAAGCCTTGCCCTCGCCCGTCCAAGTGAGCTGCAAGTCGATCTGCAGGTGGAGAGCGTCTACGGGGTGAAGGTCCCCAAAATCGACCTCCCCAAATTCTCATCGGACGTGCCCTTCTCACCCATCGGTGTGGGTGCACGCACCATGACCGCAGCGCAGGATTTCCAGAAGGTGCTCTCCGCGATCATTCGCGTGGCCGCCACGGAAACCAAACTGCGCCGCATCGGGGAAGAGATCAAAAAGACCTCCCGCCGCGTGAACGCCCTCGAACAGATCGTGATCCCTGGTGTGGAAGACGACATCCGCTTCATCCGTGGTGTGTTGGATCAGCGTGAACGTGAAGAGTCTTTCCGTCTGAAGAAGATCAAGGCCAAACTCGAGCGCGAAGAAGAGAAGGCCCAGCAAGAAGCCCGCGAAGCCCAGCAGGCAGCGGACTGATCCTCAAAAACAGTGTCCCCCAGAGCAATCTGGGGGATTTTTTTGTTTATGGGAGGAGGGGGAGAGGAAGACACGTCTCGCACTCAAACGCGAGCAATCCCGACACTTGCATCTTGCTCCCGCCACATCTCATCCACCGTCACAAAATCAAACTCCCGAGCTTTGAGTTCTGGCAGCAGAGCATCCGTGATTTTTGCGATTCTGGGACCCATGGGTTGTCCCTCATGCAGGTCCAGAATCATGCCGCCTTGGGCGTGCTGCATCACCTGTTTGACGGTGGCTTTGATGCTCTGCACCCAGTGCAGGGGAATGCTGCTGACCAGGACGGTGCGGTAATCCCATTCTTTGAGGCTTCGCAGGGTGGCAGGGACCACAGCACCATAAGGAGGCCGCACGT
The DNA here is from genome assembly GCF_007990775.1 of Deinococcus cellulosilyticus NBRC 106333 = KACC 11606. Lineage (NCBI taxonomy): Bacteria > Thermotogati > Deinococcota > Deinococci > Deinococcales > Deinococcaceae > Deinococcus > Deinococcus cellulosilyticus. Next base: position 159,540 of record NZ_BJXB01000005.1, read on the forward strand.
CACGCAGGTCTGCCGCCTGGATGCCTGTGATGTCCGTCAGGAGGTCCCTGGTGCGCTCCAGATCCTTCTGAAGCTGTCTGGTGCCCAGCAGAGGGAAGGGACGGTGGGTCCAGCCGTGCAGGGCCACCTGATGGCCTGCTCTGGCTGCAGCCTGAACCAGCGCAGCATTCTTTTCGAGGTTTTCGCCCAGCCAGAAAAACGTCGCTTTGACCTGATGTTTGTCCAGAACCTCCAGCAATTGCAGGGTATCGACGGGGTGGGGGCCATCGTCGAAGGTCAGTGCGAATTGCGGGTGGGATTTGCCCATCCAGAGGATCTCTGGAAAAAGCTGCTGCATTCTCGGGTAAACAGCGAAAGGAGAATGCTTCGGTGGGGTTCTGGTGGGTACAGGGATAGACACTGCCTGACAGTCTAACCTTTCACCCCTCACGGGAACCTTTCATTGGGTGTGAGGGGGTCTTAATGAAGGGCAATTTTCTGGTGTTTTGATGACCCTTTATGCCCTTGTCGATTCCCAGGAGACTGGTGTAAAATTTCTTCACAAAAGAACGCGGGTGTAGCTCAGTCGGTAGAGCGTCAGCTTCCCAAGCTGAAAGTCACGAGTTCGAGTCTCGTTACCCGCTCCAGAAAAGAAAGTCCAGCACAGGAAAAACCGGAGGTGTCAGCTTCCGGTCTTTTTCTTGTGACCCCTGTTTGACCCCTTTTCGATTTTCAGACCCCCGTTTTTGATCAGACTGGGGGTCTGCAGGGCAGCCTGCTTCTTCAGGTGCTCTTGCGCTTTGGTGTAGATGTCCAGGGTCAAACGGGTGTCAGCATGGCCCACGAGGGTACTGACAGTTTTGGGGTCCACGCCCTGGCTGATCAGCCACGTTACATAGCTGTGGCGCAGGTCGTGAATGCGGAAGTTGGGCAGGCCTAGGCGTTGCAGGATCTTCTTGAATTCCCGTCTGATGTTGTTCTGGGAGAGCATGCCCCCCTCTCGGCTGGCGAACACCCACATTTCTGGCGTCCAGAGTTTGCCCAGCTCTGACTTCTGCACAATCTGGTGTTCGATGAGCAGGGTGATCAGGTCAGGGTGCAGGTACAGGGTGCGCTGGCTGGTGGTGGTCTTCAGGCCTGTGAGCCTCGGACCTCCCATGTAGGTGACTGCCCGGGAGAGGCTGACGGTCCCTGCTTCCAGGTCCAGATCCTGCCACTGCAAACCCAGAGCCTCCCCAAAACGGAGCCCCAGGGCAATGATGGTGTAAAGCACTGGGTAGTATCGGGTGCTGGCCTCTGCCTCTGTGAGCAACTGGGTGATCTGATCCTGAGTGAGGATTTGCGCCACCTTCTCGGTTTTGACGTTCGGCACTTCGGTCAGCAGGTTGGGATTGGTGGCCAGGATCTGATACTTCACAGCCCGATTCAGGGCACTCGTGATAAAACTGCGGGTGTGCAGGATCACAGAGCGGCTGTACCCTGCTCGGGCCAGCGCCTGGTAGAGCTCATCAAGTTGCCGGGTGTTCAGCTGGCCCAGGGGAATGTGGCCAACTGTTTTGGTGTAACCAATGTATTCCCCATACCGTTTGATGGTGCCTTCGCGTTTCCCGGTACTCTGTGCTGCAGCGTGGGATTCGAGCCATTCGCGCAGGGTAAGCTTCCCGCTGGTGATGAGTTCCCCCTTGGCATACTTCACCTGGGTTTTACGGATTTTTTCGAGCAGTTCCTTCTCAGTTTTGGCGTACACGCTGATGCGTTTGCTCTGGCCAGTCACAGGGTCCGGGGCATACATACGGTATTCCAGCCTGCCATCAGCTCGCTCTCGGATCTCACCTTCACCATGCAGACGGGGTTTCAGTTTCTTCTTGGGGGGCATAAAACCTCAGTTTGAAATGACCAGTGCCAAACGTTTCTCCGTGCCTGGGATGCGCATGCAGATCATCTCCGCATCATCCACATGCACAAGGGTTGCTGTGCCTGCGCGTGCACTGAAAACAGGGTGGGAAGATGGCAGCCGGTCCCATTTTCGGAGGGGTAAATTGCAATTGTGACGTGCTGCTGCCAGCACAGTTTTCCCGCTGGTGATGAATCCAGCAACACTGGCATGTTCATCGTGATGGATGATCATGTTCATGGCCATCTTCAGATCAATTTTGGTTCTGTTGCTGAGGTGTCTCACAGCCATCGGAGAGTAACCCCAGATGTCAATTGCTTCCTCAACAAAATGATCAGGGGCAATCAAGCATGAGGCAGCCACATCACAAAACTTTTCCAAGTACATGTCAGCGATTTCAGTATCTTCATATTCTGCATAGAGTTGCCATTCAAACCCTGCACTTTTTAAGGCAAGGTGGGCAAGTTCATGCATTGCGGCAAAGGATATTCTTCTGTTGTAGTTCTCAAAATTCAACACCAGAAAAGGCTGGCCATGCTCATTGATGTAAGAGTAGTTGCGATCCCCAAAACGTGGGCGCACCCCAAGGTATTTTGCAAAACTTCTGTACTCTCTGGGGTAACCTGCAGCTTTGTGAAGCTTTCGGATGTGGGCTAAGGAGTCATGAAGAATATCGTATGACATGGGGTTTTGCCATCCTATTTGACGTGACGTCTGAATTTTTTGAGCAGCAGGTATTGATCAACCCAGTGCTCAGGAGTTTGTGGACCAACAGCCATTCCATCCTCAAAACGCAGGCCTGCCAGGGTTCTTTGCCAAGCAGGATCGAAAAGGTCAGGATACTCTTCGCCAAACTCATCAATGGCTTTTTGCAAGGTTGCTGGAATCGGCAGGAGTTTTTCGTATTCAAACGTGAGAGGGGAAGGTTCTGGTATGAGGTCCATAACTTTCAGGCCTGTCTTTTCTTCCCACTCTTCCTGGCTGACCCCAAGAATGTGACGCCATGCCTCGCGGATTTCGATGTCTACCCCTGACAAAGCCCGTGTACCACCTTCGATTTTATTGACATAGTCATAACTCAGGGTTACGCCCTGATCAGCCAGCATTTTGATTAGCTCAGTGCGCTTGATTCCACGGTCCTCACGCCACTCTTTTAACAGGCGCCCGTGCTGTTCGGCTCTGGGGTCCAATTTAACAGGTCCCACAGCTACCCCCCAGTTGGTACACACTTGGCTCACACTTGGTACAGTCATGCCAACCCATACGTGCATTATGCATTATTGGTTCCAGAATGGCCCAAAATACCGACAGAAACGGTACAAAAATGTCGTGTACCAATATTGTCTTGATTGTGCACGAGTTTTGTATTACTATTGTACCAAGATGCTCAGCAGAAAAGCCGTCAAAAAAGAAATCAAAGCGCTGGGGGTCACCATCAAACAGGTGGCCGAAGAAGCAGGAGTGAGCAGAAACACTGTCTCAAACTTCTTAAACCGTCGTTTTGATACGGGGGAAGACACCCTCAAAAAAATTTCTGAGGCGTTGGTACAAATTAGGTACAAGAAAGGACAGGCTGCATGATGTTTGCCACCCGTGAGGAACTCAAAGCCCTCCTGAAGGAGTGCATTAGAGAAGTGCTGACTGAGGAGGGCATCAGCCAGGGCCAGGACATCCCCCCTGTGATGACCGTCGAGCAGGCTGCTCAAGTGCTCTCTCTCCCTAAGGACACGGTTTACGACCACCTGAATGCAGGGGTCATCCGGGGCACGAAGCAGGGTAAACGCTGGTTTGTCTCCAGAGAGGCTGTGCAGGATTTTGTTGCTGGCCGCGTCACTCCGGTGATCACCAAGTTCAGTCCTCGTAAAAAAGCCCTTTAGCGCTTTGCCTCCGTTGGGCGTCACCAGGAGGGTCCAGAAACTTCACACCGCACAGGAGACACCATGCAAAAGATCAGTGGCCACACGGAGTACGACTACCACCTGAACCGAGGTAACGAGACCCTGGAAAGCACCCCGGTTTACAAGGGCAAGCTTGCTTTCTACCAGCGTGCCGAAGCCAAACTTTCTAACCAGCAGATGCAGGATCTGCAAGCTGGCAAGGTCATCACCATTAAAGGCTTCAAGGCCATGTACAAACCCGAAAGCAAAAAGCAGAAGCGCTTGCTGGTCGACCGCAGCGAGAACCTTCTGGTGAAGCAATACGGCACCACCATTCGTCCTCTGCCCAGGAGCAAGGCGAAACCCGCTCGCGCCTGAATCCAGGTGGCTTTGGTGGGCTGAGCCTCGAATCAACCCACCACCAGATTTTCAAAAAGAAAATCCCCGAGTCGCCACTCGGGAATCAGGAGGTCTAAGCCTATATGAACCAGCTTAAAGCAGTTTCACCCCGGACGCAAGTTGTCCCACAGGCACCCCTCAGCACCCCCGCTGACGGCGTGTACCAGTGGACCCGAGTGGAGCCCTTCAGTGGGGTCACAGAGTACCTCGCCACCTTCGAGCGGGGTCGCCTGATCGAACTGGCCTCCAACGGCAGCACTGAGGATCGCCTGCTGATCCTGAATCAGGTGGAAGCCGCCACCCTTCACAGCATGCGCCAGCACAAGCACGAGAAGGTGGCGTGATGGAACCCATCGTTGTGCTCACCCCTGGCCAAGTGGCCGCACGTTGCGAACAGATCAACGAGAAGCTGATCCGCGACTGCAAAATTTTCGCTGATGAAAACAACGAAGTGGACCTTTACGACGAGGAAGGCACCCACCTGCTGTTCATCACCCATGACTTTCTGGAGGATGTCGAGTCCGGCATCTGGGCCATCAACGCCATGATCAGAGCCTTCTTCAAGGGTTTCGAGCACGGCAAGGACCTGGGCGAACACCAGGGGCGGACTGCCGTTCAGGAGTCCATCAAACGCGCACTGGGGCTGAACTGATGCCTCTCAAGGGTTCACCCGCTCCAGAACCGCACTTCAACTTTCGTGCGTGGGTTCCCAGCGAAGGTGAAGACCGCCCTGCCACCTGCAACGTCTTCAAAGACACCAGTTTTCTGGACGAGCAAGACATCCTGACCAGTGTCGCAGAAGAACTCATCGAGGTCATGGAGATCATGAGCCAGCTGTACATGACCGAAGACCAACCTGTTTTCGTGATGGTCGAAGGTCCCGATGGTGTGGTTCACACCGTTCAGGTCGAGCTGATCATCAACCGTGTGCACATCGGCACTGTGAAGGGAAGGGCGAACTGATGGAAGCCCTGTCCCTTCTCCTCATCTTCTTTCTGATTGCTGTGGCTGCTGCTTTTGCAGTGGCCACCAGCAAACCCCAACCGCAGTTCGACTCCTGCGATTACCAGCAGGACCGGCCCACCAGCACCCACACCAGGGGCATCCGGCGCAACCTGAGCCTGATCCGCAGGGTGCAGCACACCCGTGACGCTGTCCGCATCGTGCCCAACACCGACCCTGGCATCCTCTGGGATGCCCTCAACGGGAGGCGGTGAGCTAATGCCTAACATCCCTCTACCCAGAAAGCTTGTTCTGGACCTGGAAGCTGACACCTCTGCCCTGTCTCTTGAACTGAGTAGCGACAACGAACTGCTCCTAGGAATTGAACGTGATCTGATCGTCCTCAGCGCTCAGGATTGCCGCGACCTATCGACATTTCTGAATGCCTACGCCGAACAAATAGAACTCACAGCTATTGAGCTGGAAGCCGAGTCAAAAGAATGACCCCCTCCCCGGCAGACCTCTGGATGCTCGTGCTGATCGTCGCACTGGCTGCTGGGGCCTCAGACCCAGAAAAGGAGAGTGACCTGATGGACCGTGAACCCACCAACAACACCCGCGTCTGGGTGCCAGCCATCGAAAAGCGACCAGAGGAACCCAACGCCTACTATGCCGACCACCTCAGCCTCTGGCACGAAGCTCCAAAGCTGGCCTGTGAGCACGTCCAGTTCCTTGAAGAAGAAGTCGGCAGATGGTTCGAGGACAGCGAGCGAATTCCCGTGAACGTTGAACGTTACAACCGCATTGAAGTGGTCGAAGTGACCCCCAGTTGGATTCGGACCTACACCAGTGTCGCTCGTGAAAACCCCTACGGAACAGGGATTTACGAGGATGCCCACTACCTGATCGGCAATCCCCTGCAAAAGGATACCGACGATGCCTGAACTCCGTGAACCCATCCACCCCATTCCTGAACTGGAAGAGCTGCGGTTGAAGTTGTTCAACCCTGACTACCACGCAAAGGGACTGCCAGCCACCCGAACTGTTGAGCACGAGCGAACCAACATCCGGCACTGCATGGAAGTTCTCGATGAAGCGGCAGAAATGCTCAAGGAAGCCAACCGCCGGATCGCCTGGGCTCAGAACCTGCTACCTGAACTGCACAGACGGGTTGATGAGTGGGAAGCGGCAGAAGCACGCATCCTGCCCACCCTCACCCAGATCCAGCAGCTCGACACCTGATTGCTTTGTGGGCTGCGCATACGACACCACGCAGACACCGGACCCGAGACCGTACACCAGCCTCACTTCTGACCTTCACGTCAAGCCCGACAGGGCACCAGAAAAAGGAGCCAACCATGGCACGAGTACCCGGACAGGCCAAACCCGCAGGCGAAAGCAACTTCGAACGCACCATTTTCCCCACCGCTGAATACCCCATGACCCTCACCAAGATCATCGTCAACATGAGCCAGGAGAGGGAAATCACTGAGGGTGGCGTGCGCAAAACCATCCCCGCGAAACCCCAGGCCATCTTCGTGTGGACCTACACCGATGCAGAAAACACCACATTCGACTTCAGCGACTACGTGGGGCTGCCCAAGAACTTCGCCTTCAACGAGAAATCCACCTACTGGAAGCGCCTCGGAGCCATTGCAGGCATCAGCGTGAACAACGAGAACGTCGGCGAACTGGCCCACGACCTGCCCGACTGGGTGAGTTTCCCGGCAGGCATGGCCCCAGACCAAATGGCAGCCTCCGCGTTCGAGCAAATCATCAACTTCATCACCACCGAAAACCCTGATCGCCCCGGCAAAACCATGAGCTTTGCCCTTCCAGGCGTGTACTTCAATGACCAGAATCTGATCGGCCAGCAGCGCCGCCTCTTCATCACCTGCGAAACCTACGTGAAGGCAGACAAAACCCAGGGCCAGAAGAACAAGCTCCAAAGCATCATGCCCATGGAGAACGCCGCCCCTCCGAAACTCGGGAAAGCTGCACCTTCTACACCAGCCTCAGCTCCTGCTCCTGTCGCTGCCCCCAAACCAGTTGCTGCGCCTGCTGCACCAGCTGCCCCAAAAGAACGCCAGTTCTGGACCTGCATTGACGGCAACGTCAGCCAGACCCTCGTAACTGAAAGCGACGTGCTGAAGATGATGCCCAACGATGCCCTGTTCGTGATGCTCCACGGCGAGCAGGACTGGAAGCAACCTGCTGACTACGGCCTGCAGGTGACCCAGACTCCTGCTGCGCCCACCGCTCCTGCTGTGCCTGCCGGAATGCCCTGACCCCTAGATCCTGACCACAAAACGGCGCACATGACTTGAGACCTCTGTGCGCCGTTTTTGCCCCGAAAGGCACCACACATTATGACACTGAAAAACGCAGTCACCATCACCATTGAAGGCCACTCCGATGACCTGCTGAACATCATCGGCGGTGGCTTTTATGAAGAGTTCAATCCTGATGCAGAAGACCCAAAGCGCCCTTACTTTCTGGTCTTCAGCGACGGCACCCTGCTGAAGGTTCATTACAACCATGAAGGTTGCTGGGAGATCAGACCCCAGGTCAAAGGCTCTTTCTTTCTGGAGCACCAGCCTTACACCGATCCCGACAAAGACTATTCCGACAAGGTGTTCCTGCAGGCAGGCCCGACCTGGGTTGTGGGCGGCAGTGATTTCACCCGAGCCATCGAAAGGAAAAACTGATGGTCAGTAAACTCACCCACCTGACGGGCATCGGTGAAACCCACGCTGCCCGAATCATCAAGCACCTCGGGAACGGCAGTGAAAGCCGCGCCCTCGACAGGATTGAAAGCAACCCCTACGACCTGATTCAAGTGCCCCGCATCGGGTTCAAAACCGCTGACCGAATCGCCCTCACCCACTACCGTCTGCGCACCGACAACCCGGACCGGCACTTCGCTGGAAACCAGTACCTGCTTGAGCAGGAAGGCAGCCTGCCTGAACGCGACTACCTCAGCAAACGCCAGGCACTCGGGCTCACAGAGAACCAGCACCAATACCGTGGCGTTGAGCAGGACAGTGGTCGCGTCTGGTACCCCAGCGTGCTTGAAGCCGAGAAGAAGTTCGCTGAGTGGGTGGTCACCTGTCTGGAACTTCCCAGTGCACCCAGACCCCTCCCACCCCTCAGGGCGACAGCAGAGGAAGCAGCCTACCTTGAAGAGCTCGACCCCATCCAGCAACGGGCTGCATTGACAGCCATTCACGGAAGCATGCCCTGCCTGACCATCACAGGTGGTGCAGGCACCGGGAAAACCCGCGTGATTGCCGCCATTGCCAAGCTTGCAGAGCTGCACGAAATCCCCCTGGCAGTCTCTGCTTTTGCAGGTAAGGCAGCAGACCGGGTCAGAGAGAGCCTGGAACTGGCAGGGGTGGTCCCCGAATACTCCGGCACCATCCACCGCATGCTGGGTTACCGTGGGAACGGTGGTTTTGCAGACGAGAAACTCGCCTACAAAATCATCATCATTGATGAGGCCAGCATGGTGGAAACCCGCCTCCTCTGGCACGTGGTTCGCGCCATGACCGAGGGTGCAAGGCTCATCCTCGTGGGTGACGATGGGCAACTGCCACCCGTGGGATTTGGTCAGCCCTTCAAGGACCTGATTTCTCTGGGTGCACCCCGTGTGCACCTTGAAAAGAACTACCGTCAGCGCGACCAGCTCGGCATCATCGACCTTGCCCACCACGTCAGAACCGGGAAGGTCCTGCACAGCATTGACCCCACCTGCGTTGACCTGCAGGTTTCAAAAGACATCAGCACCATCACCGAAACCCTGCTGGAATCCCTCGCAGGGCAGAACGTGGATGACTGGCAGCTGATCACCTGGAAGAACGAGGATGCCGAAGCCATGAACGTGGTCATTCAGGACATCGTGAATCCCACCGGTTTCCCCCTCATGACCTACCGGGTGTTCGGGGCCCAGGACCAGGTAGAGATCCGCTCGAATGACAAGGTGATGGTGCGCCAGAACGATTACGACCTTGGCATTTTCAACGGCCAGCTGGGCACCGCACTCGACACCCGACTCGTGACCATCGTACAGGAGCGGCAAGCCGAGAGCCTGGAAGATCACGCAATCGCTGATGATGACGGCATCATCCGAGAGAAGAAAGACGTGCTGTGCCTGCTGGTCCGCATTGGCGGGGAGATCGTGAACATCCCCCTGGAGGATGCCAGCGAGCTCATTCGCCTTGGGTATGCCATTACGGTTCACAAAGCCCAGGGGTCGGACTGGAACCGGGTCATCATCTTCCAGACCTGTCCGGTCGCATTTGATGCCCAGCGGTGGTGGTACACCTCTGTAACCCGCGCCAAAAGCATGCTGCACATCTACTACGCAGACAAAGCCCTCGGGAATCCCCTGCTGCGGTGGTGGATGAATGCCCACAGAACCATGCATGACGGACCCAGCATCCTCGTTGGCCGCATCAAGAAACTCAAGCAGGAACTCGACCAGAAAGGCTTCCTCAAAGTCTGGAACACCATGACCGAAGAGGCACGCCAGCAGCACATTGAGAACCTGCTCTCCTGACACGAAAAGACCCTGGAGCCTTCACCCTCCAGGGTCCTGCGGGGCCACAATGACCGAGACCAAACCTATTCCTTATACGCCGCACAGCTGGGTTAAGTTCCTCTACGACGGAATGCTGGCTGAACGTGGCTTCATTGAGCTTCGCCTGCTGGGCGAAAAAGGGAGCGGCATGCTGGACCGGCTGTGGATGGAATGGCCATCCCACCCCAGTGACGCCCCGAAAATCCCCGAGAAGTGGCAGAAACACAACGCCTACTGGGGCGTTGCCCTGCGCACCCCGGAAGGGCAGGCCCTGAACTCCGGCACGAAGCAGTACACCCACCCCACCCACCTCGTGATCTGCGACGTGGACCTCAGCGGCAGCAGGTACCTCGATGGGGAAGCAAACCCCCACCTGATGCCACCAGAGGTGTTGCGCGAAGCCTCCCAGCGTGCCATGGCCGACACCCTAGACATTCTTGAGGAGCACAACCTGCCCCCTCGGGCCATTGTTTACAGCGGCCACGGGATTCAGGTGTACCTGTGCCGTCGTGCCAGAAGCACATTCGAGGACACCGAAGCCTACAACCATGGGCTGTGCAACCTGCTGGAAGGAGATCACAACAGCACCGATCAGGCCAGAATCCTGCGCCTGCCCGGCACCTGGAACAACAAAAACCCAGACCGACCCCTCCCGGTGGAAGTCTGGTACACCGACCCAGGTGCCTTCGTTGAAGACCGTGATCTGGAAAAACACGCTGTCAGGCAGGTGTACACCCGCCCTGCAGGTGACAGCATCCGCAACACCGGCACCATCAGCGACCTCGACCTGAAGGTCATCGGGCAGGCCTGGACCGACCTGAAAACCCAGAAGCACCAGTCTGGCTACGGCAGACACCAATTGTCTCTGTTCTTCTGCGGATGGCTCAAGCAGAACGGGTACTCAGAGGGCGATGCCTACGAGCTGGTCCGCAAGCTGGCCACCGAAGCAGGCGATGAAGAGCTGGCAGGCCGACTCAAGAACGTCCGCACCACCTACCGCACTGAGGGGAACACCAAAGGCTGGGAAGGGCTCACCAAAGACCTCGGGCTTGAACTGTCAGGGATTCCTCTGGCCAGCAAAAACAGTGCCACCATCACCAAAGGCAAAACCCCCAAACCCGCTGGCCGGGACACCGAAAAACTGACCCTGCTGGATTACGCCAACTGCTTCCTTGAATGGAACATGTACCAGGGGGAATCCTACGCCTACTACGAACCCTGGGGCCTGTGGTTCCGTTACGAGCACGGCGTGTACCACCAGCTGCACGAAGACAGCATGACCCGCATGCTCGACATGGTGCTGCAAGACCACGGGCACGTGGACCTCAGTGGGCGGAAACTCAAGGACATCCTGCAGAAGATCCGGCACACACAGGGGGTTTTCAGAACCACCATCGACCAGGGACCGTTCGAGCTGAACTGCAAGAACGGCATTCTCGACCTGCAAACCCTCACCCTGAGAGAGCACACCCCGGAGTACTTCTCAATCGTGCAGACCCCTGTGGAATTCAACCCGAGTGTCGGCTGCCCCGCGTGGGGCCAGTTCCTCAGAGAGGCCGTCCCGAATGAAGAGCACCGCAGTGTGCTGCAACAGTACTTCGGGTACTGCCTGACCGATGACACCCGTGCACAGAAATCCCTCTGGCTGATCGGAGAGGGCGGCACCGGCAAAGGCACAGCAGCGCACGTCCTGACCGCCCTGCTGGGAGGGGACGCCAAGTATTCCCTGGCAGGGGCCAGCCCCATCGAAGCGATTCAGGACGGCACCCCTCACCTTGAGGGCCTCGTGGGAAAACGCCTGTGCGTGATCAGCGAGATCCCCAAGCACGTCAACTGGGCCAGTTTCAAACGGGTCACCGGTGAGGACACCGTCAAGATCAACCCGAAATACCGGGACGCCTACAACATCCAGCTCAACCTCAAGATCATGGTGCTCTCAAACGTCCTGCCCCACCTCGGAGAGGATGCCACCAACACCAGTGTTGTGCGCCGCCTCCTTCCTGTGCCCTTCGACATCAAAGCCCAGCAGGCCAACCCGAAACTGCGCGAGGAGCTCACCTCCCCTGGCGAGCTCAGCGGCATCCTCAACTGGGCCATCCGAGGGCTGCACCTCCTGCAGGAAAAAAACTATGTGTTCCCAGACCTGATGGGCCAGCACCTCATGCAGGAACTCATCGAGCAATCCAATCCCCTCATCACATTCCTTGAGGAATCCTGCACCCCAGGCGGCAGCATTGGCAGCACCGAAATCTACAAAGCGTACTGCGCATGGGCTGACAGCAACCGCATCCGCTCAGTCAGTTCAAAGCGCTTTGCCACCGACCTGACCGCTGCCGCCAGGCACCACAACTGGCAGATCTCCAAAGAACACACCAAGTATGGCCGTCAGTGGAACGGTCTCAGCTTGAAAGGAACGGTGAGTTTCATATGACCGGTGAAGCATTGGTGAAGCATGGTGAAGCATTGGGTGAAGCATTGAATGCCGTCCCAGACAACAAGGTGAAGCATGTGAAGGGTCAAAGTCAAAACTTCGCAGTACAGATTTTTTTCTACGGTAAAACCCAGATCAAAATTCACACAAATACACCAGTACAGAAAGGTTTGCCTCTCAATGCTTCACATGCTTCACCACCTCGTGCAGGAGCGGGTTTAAAGCTTCACCTGACCCTTCACCGAAGCTTCACCATGCTTCACCAGCAGGGAGCAGCTCATGCTTAAGCCTGTCGGAAAACCCACAGCCCCACCACCAGCCCCACTCGCGCCCAAAAAGAAACCCTACGAGCTCATCAACGAGATGGCAGATCGACTCGCAGAAGCCCTGGCCAAGCACGGCGAGATCTTCAGCGCCTACAACCTGTCCCACCAGAACAAAATTGTTTGGCTGGCTGGAAGTGTTGCTGTCTTTAGCACCTGGGTCGAAGGCAACCTCTGGACGTGGAAGGCCCCAGCAGGGTACAACACCCGCCTCACTCGGGCAGCAGCATGGATTCAAGGGCAGGAGGAAGGGCAGCTGCGGCAAGTGCGCGACCAGGTCATCAAGGTCCTCGATGACACATGGCCAGCCTTCTTCCAGATCTGCTCAAAGCCAGAAGCAGAAGCAGACGGTCAGATGCTGTTCGCCCGACTCCCCACCCTCTGGGTGCCCGATGAGGAGTTCGGACCCGTCCACTCGGGACCCGTCCCAGTGCTGCCCATCTGGGAAGACACACCCTGCGGGAGAACCGCAGAGCAGTGGGACGTGTACGCCGGACTGCTCTGTTACCTAAACATCAAGCTTGGCTTTGACGTGCTGGACATGAGTCCATCAGACCTGCCCTTCTAACCGTCCGGTGAGTTTCGTTGACAGAAAGGACATCATACGTATGACGAACACACAGAAACCCAAAGGCAAATGGACGCCCGAAGTGATTCAACACATGCTGGACAGGCTTTCCCCTCTGCCCTGGAGCCTCAGGGAAGACGGGCAGATTGAACCCCGCAAGGGCACCTGGATGCCCATGGTGGCCAGCGCCAGACGGCAGAGCGATGGTGAGTTCATCATTTGCGCCCCTGAGATTATCACCCAGCTCTTGCAGGAGCGGCAGGAGCTGAGAGCTGCCCTGCTGGAAGTCAGCAACAAACTCGACCAGGCGCATGAGCTCCTGACCGATGGCTACCCGGAACCCGCAGACCGCAGAATCCTGCAGGCGCTGGCCCTCATTGGGACTGCCCTGAGGGGAGGTGAGCAGGTATGAACCAGAACCTGAGCATTTTGCACCTCAGAGGGTACAGCAGAACAGAACGCGCAGAGATTGCCCAGTACCGAATCCTCTCGGGCTGCACCGTGGAACCCCCGACCCTCGGGGAAATCCTGCACACCGTGCGAGGCAATCGGCAGGTGAACGAGGATTACCGGAACATCATTCACACCCTTGCTGCGAATGGCCTGGTGTCCGTGGAGCAGGTGCGCCGCGTGGGGTTCGTGTACGCCTACCAGTACAGCTTGACCCCTGTGGGTGAGGCCCAGTTGGATCGGTGGTTTGTGCAGTACGGTCCCCTCAGCGAGATTCAGGCCAGGAGGGCGCAATGAGCCGCTTCCGTTTTTATGAACTTCGGGTGGGCATCGCCATGCTGCTGCTGGCAGGACTGGTCTGGTGGTTCGCATGACCGTTACAAGTGGGTTGCAATCCTCAACGATAAAAATTCTTACCGTACAAAAAGCCTCGAAACGAGGCATCAAGCAAATGCTCGGGCGTGGTGTCACAGGTCAGGAACTCATGGCCAGAGGCCTCCCCAGAAAGCTGGTGTATGAGGCCAGACGGGAGCTCATCGAGGTTCATGGCCTCATGGCGTCCTGTGAACTGGCAGACATCCTCGGGCTGAGCACGGACACCCTGCTGACCCTCGTGCAGGCCAGGGGCATGGGCAAGGTTCTCGGTCGGCAAACGTACCTCACCCTGCAGGAGTGTGACGTGCTGGTGGACCTGTACACCATCCCGGAAGGGTATGTGCACATCAAAACCCTGGGCTGGTCTGCGTACCGGTTCTTTGCCCGTCTGGAGCACAGGCAGCACCGGAAGTGGTGCCTGAACGGCCGGGGTGCTGCAGCGTGGTACATCAGTCCTGCTGGGCAACTGGCCTATCAGAACCGCAGAACGATTCGGAGGACCAGGTGATGACCCTTCTCGCACTGAACACTTCCCCGAGGGGTCACGTGCAACGTGGTCAAATCTGGCAGAAGTCCAACCAGCAGCACCGCCAGTTCCTCCTCTCTCGTGACCGTCAGAGGTTCCTGAGCATCACAGAGCGCGTGGTGGCATGGTGCCTCAGCACCTACCCAGAAGTCACCCTGTGGCGCTGGCACCTGCTGGTGCACCTGTACCTCGGACTGGTCTCCAACCTGACCAGCCTCAGCAAACGCATGTGGCATGTGGCAGGAGGCCAGCACTGGACCTTTGGGGAACGCACAGAGTACGGGGCGCACATCCAGGCGCTCGGAGAGGGGTGGTAGGGATGAGGAAGAAAAAGAACACCGCTCATGTGGTGCACAACATCATCACCGGCAACATGGAATGCAAACACTGTGGTGCCAGCCAGCCCTTGAAGTTGCCTGCCGAGATCTCTGTGGTGGTCAAGAAACTGAAGGCCTTCACCACGCTGCACGAAGACTGCGAGGCACAGTCATGACTTTCGAGCACTGGTATTGCAACAGAATTTCACGCCTCACACTGCTTCCCAATGAGGAAGGTGGATTCACCATCCATGTGGAAGAGTTTGTGGTGGTGGATGGTCAGGAGGTTCGCTCTCAGGCCAAACAGAGCTTCACGAAAGAGCAGTGGGCGAAGTTCAAAACCTTCGTGATGGTGGGCACATGACCCTGGACCTTCCTGCCCTCATCGAGAAGGCCCGAGATCCCAACCTGAAGGTTCGGGTCATGGCCCTCAAGCAACTGCGTTCCCTCCAGCAGCAAGGGGTGGTTCTTCCACCCTCTGCTGTGACCCTGCTGGACCAGTGGGACAGAGAACAGGCCCAAAACTACGAGAAGTTTCTGAAAACCCCCGCTCAGGGTGTGGATGATGTGACCCACTTTGACTGTGCGCAGAAGCCTGAGCCCAGAAGCCAGAAGGAATCCGAGCTGCAGTCAGGCATCGTGAGTTACCTGCAGGGTCTCGGCTGGTACGTCATGCAGACCTTCGTCGGGTCCAAGCGTGGAGGGTCGGTCTGGATGCACAAGGGTCTCCCTGATCTGATCTGCATCAAGGATGGCCAGGTGCTCTTTCTGGAGGTCAAGCGCCCCTCTCGTGACTCTCAGCAGACGCCCGAGCAGAAGGAAACCCAGCGGGAGATCCAGCAGCACGGAGGGATTTGTGAAGTCGTGCGCTCGATCATGGACGTGCACAACCTCATCGCCATCCGGGTGAACCGCCTGGAGGAAGGTGGAGAAGAATGAAGTTGGAACAGAAATCCATTGGGTATGAGGCAGCTGTTGAACTCTGCAAATCTGGTTGGTGGAAGAAGAAAACCCCCAGAGAGATTGCCACCTTTCAGCTGTCCGTGCGGGAGCTTTGCCTGCACAACCTCGGAGTTTTTCATGAAGCCCTGGAGAAAGCCCCCGGGCGTCCCGTCTGGACCCATGAAATCATGAACCCGCAGAATCTCTGGGACGAGTTGCACGGGGAGAAACCAGCACCCTCTTTTGAGGAGATTCTGAACCTGATTCCTGCAAGCAAACGGGTGCTTGTGCTGTTGCCAGAGGACCAGTCATGAGCACGGATGATTTCAACGAGAAGAACCGCGAGTCCATCCAGCGTGGCCTGGAGACTGTGGCTGCCCAGAAAGCTGCCAGAGCATTGGCCCAGGCGGGGTTGAAGTCTTCTGCAGACCTGACCCGAGTGGTTTACGAGAGCGAATTCCAGCGTTTGAAGCTGATTGAGCATTACGCCAAGAGTGTGACGCTGGTCTGTTTTGATGGCACCCACAAGTTTGCTCCAGATGACTGCGTGAGTCTCGTGCGGTTGCTGGACCTGTTGGATCTCACGAAGCCCCAGACCAAACAGGTGAGTGACCCATGGATCGCTGTCGCTGAGCGTTTGCCTGAGCACCATGAGTGGTATCTGGTGGTGCAGCAGAAGCCCGGTGAGCACTATCGGTTCTGCCGTCTGTTTGTTGTGGGTGAGGGCTGGCAGGACCCGAAAGTCGAGAAGTATGGGGAGATCACGCACTGGATGCCTCTCCCACCTTTCCCGAAAGAGGGAGGCCAGCAGTGAGCAGGGGTGGGAAGTCCCGACTCAAGTCAGGGGTGAACGTCCGCATCAAGAAGGGCACCAGCAAGAACAGCCCTTACTACCCCTTTGTGGATGGGAAAGAGGGCACAGTGCAGGGCGTGTACCCCCTCACAGAGCACAACCTTCCTCCTGTGTATGACGTGGTTTTCCCGAATGGGGCCTCGCTGATGTTTTACGCCAAAGAGCTTGAGATCATCGCCTGACCCTTCGTACTTTCTGTTGCGTTTTGAGGAACCCATGACCATGACCACCAATGACCCCACCCCTGCAGCAACCTTCACGCAGTTCGACCACAAACGGTTCTGGAAAGACGCCGTTCAGGGCTTTGCCGAGTGGTACTACGACCCGAAGTGGGTCACGCTGGGCGACGGCAATTACACCCCCATCTCTTTTCCGAAACTGGACAGCACCAGGCCCCCGAACCCTCACCCCCTCACGGGCAGCATCACCGTGATGGGCATGATGCAACCCAGGATTGCCATTGTGGATGTGGCTGGCTTCAAGATCACCATCACGCCCGACAGCCTGAGTGCCGCAGAGAACACCCTCATGCGCAGCGGCCACAGCCAGAAGCCCCCCATCTCCTACTGGGAACGCCTGAAGGAATTCAAGGCCCGGAAGCCTGCCAGGGGTGAACGGTGCCCGGACCTCTGGGAGTCCCGGTACAAGAAGCAAAGGGAGGCCATTGAGGAACTCCTGAAGCTCGTGCTGAACTCCTGAGAATCATGAGTGACACCTTGTAAAATCAAGGAAAAAAGCCCACAATATTTGTAAGCTGCACGCAGTGCCGAAGCCCCCCGAAAGGGGGGTTTTTCGTTGCACTCCTTCACGCGTGCGGCCCCCGCCCGTAAGAGCAGCTGGGTTTGACACTCGTGCTCTCCCAGCTGTGCGGGGATACCCCTGGAGGTGATTGTTTGCAGACCTGGAATTTGAAGCAGAGAGTCTGGTTGAACAGGCACACAAGACCCCACCACAAGTGGCGCTCCAGGAGGTGATCTTCGAGCGGGTTGAACCCGCAGTATCTCGCAGCCATGCGTGAAATGGCCTGAACCTGCAATTCGTCACACCTCACAGCAGCGCCCCGGGGTTTGGTCACTCTGGGGCAAAATTTTAAGGAGTCACATGAGTGTGATTGTGAAACCCGTGCCCACAATCGGCAGGATCGTGCACTACGTTCTTTCCGAAGCCGACATCCACGAGATTCGAGCCACCTGGGAGGCCAACAAAGGGAAACTTGCTTTCCGCAGTTGGATGAAAGCAGGAGACCACATGCCTCTCGTGGTAACCGAGGTGGACCCTAACGACACCCACGGCACTGGTGGGCAGGTGCTGATCAGTGGCAATTTCACCCTGTGGCGTCCCAGTCTTGCGGAAGATCCCACAGGTGAAAAGCCCTTGTCCTGGCACTGGCCTGAAGGCACCCGCGAAGCAGCTATGTCTCTGGAAGCCTTGCAGGCAACTTAACCTCGCAATTCGTCTCTTCCTCCAATGATCACCCCTCTGTGGTGCGGCCCTCAGAGGGGGAAATTTTGGTAGGAGGCTACTTGATGCGGAAGTTTTTCAGGCCTTTGAATGCCCTCTGAATTTCTTCTTTGACTTTTTTCTCAACTTCCCGCTCAGCTTTGACCCGTTGCTCGCGCACTTGCGCAGGGCTCAGCTGAATGGTGTCGCCACAGTGAGGGCACTTTTGAGTTGTGGTGCGCTCAAGCTGCTGAAAGGTCTGGGTGTACTTCTTGCCGCACTTCTTGCAAGTGAAGGTGATTTCCACCTTGCTTAGATCAATTGACATAATCTCCTCCTCAGAGTTGTGTCTGTACATATTGTACTCTCTGTGAATCTGCAAATAGAGAGGGAAGGTTATGCACAGTTGTGGATAACCTTTTGTTCCACCACAAACCGAGATAAGCTTTCAAATCCGAGATAAGGAACCGAGATAAGAAAGGAGGCACCTGTGGCAAAACGGAAACCCAAAACTGAAACCGATCCGGGCACCGAAACAGGTGCCCTTTCTTTTGCCAAAGCCCTATCCAAACTTTTGCCCCAGCAGCGGCTCTGGGTGCAGTACTACCTGCAGACCTTCAGCAAGACCGAGGCCGCAGTGCTGGCCGGTTACGGTGACCCGGAGAATCCGAAGCACCGGAACTGCTGCAAGTCAGAGGGTCACCGCACCAGCAAGATCCCTGCCGTGAAGGCCGCAGTTGAGGCCGGGTTCAGGGAAATGCACATGAGCCCAGCGGAAATCATCGCACGGCTCGAAGCCCAGGCCTCTGCCGACCCAGCCGAGCTTTACTTCCCTGTCGAGTATGAGGTGGATGTTTTTGAGGATGTCTCTTTGCATGTGCAACTTGACTACCTCCGCAAGAAGCTGGCCATTGCCGAGGACCTGCGGGACCGTTTTCAGGACCGTGCGCCCATGCTGTACAACGAGAACAAAGAGAAGGCCCTCAGGCTTGAGCAGCAGATCGCTGAAGTCGAACTCACCCTGGAGCAGGACCCGAAAGCCACCTTCAGCATGAAGACCGGCACCCGCAAGGAAATCCGCTGGGAGTTCGACATCATCAAGGCACGAGAAGCGGGCCTTTCCCACCTCGTGCAGGAAATCTCCTACGACCAGCGGGGTCAGCCGAAACTCAAACTTGCCGACAAAGTCAAGAGCCAGGAGTTGCTCGGCAAGTACCACAAGCTCTGGGCTGAGCGCATGGAGCACGAGGGTGGCTTGACCATCACCTTGAAGAAAGAAACGGTGGGTGAGCCGCTTGACTAACCTCGCTCTCCATCTCCAGTACAGTGCTGCACAGAAGCACATCTTCTTTGACTCCCAGAGGTTGGGTCGCTTCCGGGTGTTCCCGAAAGGCAGGCGTGTGGGTGTGACCCGTGGGGCTGCGCACGCCTTCATCGAGTTTGCCTTGGAGGGCATGCCGTGCCTCTGGGGCGAGACCATCAACAGCAACATTCGCAGGTACGTCGAGCGGTACTTCCTGCCAGTCCTGCAGAAGGCCTTCATCCCTTATGAATGGAGCGTGGCCGATAAGACCCTGAAGCTGCCAGGTGGGGGGTTCATCGACTTCCGGTCTGCTGACAACCCTGAGAACTGGGAAGGCTTCGGTTACAAGCGGATTTTCCTGAATGAGATGGGCATCATCTTGCAGGGCGAGCGTGGCCGCTACCTCTACGAGAATGCTGTGCTGCCCATGATGATGGACTTCAAGGACAGTGAACTGATTGCCGCCGGGGTACCGAAAGGCAAGCAGGGAGTGGATTACGAACTGTACCAGAAGGCTGTCAGCAAGCAGGACGGTTTTTACACCTACAAGCGCCCATTCAATGTGTTTGACAACCCCTGGATCGATCGGGCCTCTGCTCAGGCTTTCGTTGATGACTTCCCGGACGCAGCACGAGAGCAGGAGATCTGGGGCAAGTACATTGATGGTGGGGACGAGAGTTTCAGGGTGATCCCCAGGGCGTGGCTTGAGGCTGCAGTGCAGAGGCACAAAGGCCAGTCCCGACCTGACCGTTTCCCTGATGCACTGGGCATTGACGTGGCACGAGGGGGGAAAGACAAGACGGTACTCACGCCACGTTGGGACAACTATTTTGAGCAACTGGCTGTCCCTGGCAGCAAGACCCCGGACAGTGACAGTGTGGCCACTCTGGCCACCCCATTCCTCGGGCCTGAAACGGTTGCAAACATCGACATTGTGGGGGTAGGCACTGGGCCTTACGACCGCATTCACGACATGCACCCCAACACCGTGGCCATCAATGGCGCGAGTGTCCTGAAACTGGATGGTGAGAAATCCACGGACAGCACCGGGCACCTGACCTTCAGGAACCTCAGGGCAGAAATGTACTGGGCTCTCCGTGAGGCACTCGACCCCGCGAAGGGTAGGAACCTCGCCATTCCTGATGACCTGGAACTCATTGAGGACCTGTGCGCCCCGATGTGGAAGATGACCCAGTCGGGCATTCAGATTCAAGCGAAAGAGGACATCACCAAGGACATCGGAAGGTCGCCCGACAAAGGGGATTCGCTTGTGTACGGCAACTTTCAAATGCCGCAGCTTTCTGTCCCTTCCGCAACCAGCAACCTTGCCGCCCTCATGGCAGCCGCAGGAGGATAGCGCATGAAAATCAACTGGCCCTGGAGCCGAAAGAACGCTCCAACAGAACAACGCGCACGCAGCCCCACCACCCCTGAAGCCGCCGCCACCCCTGCCCCTGGCATCGGGACCATGATCCTCTCTGACAGCCTCCCGAGGCAGACGGCGGGCAACATGCCGCAAGGCAGGCTGAGCCGCAACATGAACGAGGGTTCTCTGGGGTGGTTCATCCTGGAGGATTCCTTCAAAGGGAAAGGCAGGCTGGAAGTCATCACGGAATGCCGGGATGCCCTCTTTGATTCCGATGTGGGGGGTGCAATGCGCGACCTGATTGCGCTCATCAACCCCAGTTACCGCATTGAGTATGAGGGAGGCACCCGGGCCATGGCTCAGGCCGAGAGGGCCACATCTGATCTGCTCTCCAGGCTTCACATCACCCTGGATGAACTGCTGAACAATCAGGCGGCAGAGGTGTACCTTGCCGGGGCGAGTTCCCTGGAGTGGTACCCCACGAAGACCCGCAGCATGGTTCAGGGCGTGAGCATCGTGCCTGCCGAGGAGATCCAGCAGAAGCGCATAGAGGACACCCCTGTCTGGTACCAAACCCTGCATGGGGTTCAACTGGACTCCCGCACTTTCGTTTACGCCCCTTACGGGACACGCCACCGGGACCCTTACGGGACACCCATGATGGTTGCGGCCCTCACGGAACTGGAACGGAAGTGCAGGCTGACCACCGGGACAGACAAGGTGATCAACTTGATGGGCGAAGCGGCCTTCTTGAACATGAAGGTGCCGAAACCCACCCCTCGTGATCTGGGTGTCACCAGTGAGCAAGACCCGAATTACGCCAGTCGTCTCGCTGCGTACTACAAGGCCAATGTGGATCTGGCCCTTAGCGCTAGAGACAGGGGTTTGATGGTCACTGAGGTCGGGGTGGATTCCACTGCAGTCCCGATCACGCAGGGCGCTCAGGGTCTCGCGGATCTGGAACTCTCAAACAACTTGAAGCTCTGGTCTGGATTGGTGAGTCTGCCTTTCATGCGCGGCAAGATGGATTCGACCACGCAGGCCCTCGCGCAGGTGGTTTACCCCATCCTGCTGGCCCACGCCGAAAACGTTCAGAAGGTCTTGCAGCAGTCCATTGAGTTCGGTCTCAACCTGAACCTGCAACTGCTGGGCATCCCTGCCCGGGCGACCCTGATCTTCGACAAACCGCAAAACCCCTTCATGAAAGACCAGGCTGAAGCGGAAAACTTGCAGGCGAAAACCGATGAGCTGTACATCAAACTCTTCGGGGATGCCTACCGGATTCGTGCCGCTGAACGCCTCGGTATCAGCAAGGAAGAACTGCAGCCCACACCCCCCTCTCCCACAGAGGAGAGCGTGCCATGAGCAGGACCATCACCAGCGGAGAAATGGAACCCGAAAAGGTTCCATTTTCTGTGTATGTGGGCAGTCGCCCGGAAGTGGGCACCCAGCAGGACATTCAGGATTTTCTGGCAGAGCAACGCTCTGAAGACCAAGAGGAGGGAGGTGAACAAACATGTACTTAGAGAACGTTCAACGTGCCCTGTTCAACTTCCCCTGGGCGATCACCCCGAATGGCATGGACCTCGTGGCTGCCGTGGTGCAGGCCCACCTCGAAGGAAAACTGAGCGCTGAGGAGATCGAAGCCAGAACCTCTGGGGTGACTTACGGCAGTCAGTACAAGAACACCCAGAAGCAAGTTGCGGTGGTGAACCTGCACGGCCCTGTGCTCAGCAGGGCAACCGGGATGTCTGCCCTCTCGGGCGCAACGGACCTGCGCAGTTTCTCCAGCACCATGCGAGCCCTGGCAGACGATTCGGATGTGGGGCGCATCGTGCTCAGCATTGACAGCCCAGGCGGTCAGGTGCAAGGGCTCACTGAAGCCGGCGATGCCGTTCGGTATGCCCGATCAAAGAAAGAAGTGCTGGCCGTTGCTGATGGCACGATGGGCAGCGCCGCTTACTGGATTGGCAGTCAGGCCACCAGAATCATTGCCAACGCTGACGCTGTGGTCGGTTCCATTGGTGTGGTCGCTGTGATTCGGGACACCAGTGGGGTGGCCGAGAAGGCCGGGGTGAAAGTCAATGTTCTGCGCAGCGCTGAATTCAAAGCCCTGCTGCAAGACGGTGAGCCCATTTCGGACAAGGCCCTCGCTGAGCAATCCAAACTCGTGGACCTGTTTGCAGAGAAATTCATTTCTGCGGTCAGTGCCGGACGCAACATCACCCTGGAGCAGGCCAGAAGCCTCGCCACCGGGAAGGTGTGGATTGGTGCAGATGCCATTGCTGCTGGTGTGGCCGATGAGGTTGGCACCCTTCAGGAAGCCATTGACGGCAAATTCAGTTCTCAGCCCTTCAACTCTGGCAGCCCTGCCGCTGCCCTCGCAGGAGGAAACACCATGCCCTTAGAAGCATTACTGGCTGGCCTCGGACTGGCCGCAGACAGCAGTCCCGCACAGGTGCAGGCCGCACTTGACACCCTCAAGCAGAACGCTGCAGCCACGGAACGCATGCGCATCATGGCTGCCCTTGGAGCCAGCGAAGGCAAAGAGGTCGATCTGACCCAGCTCAAGAAACTCGCTGCCGACGGTGAGCAGTACCGTGCAGACCTGCTGACCCGACTGCACGCTCTGACCATCACCCTGGAAGGCAACACCGAAACAGGCATTGCTGCTGCTGACCGTGCGAAACGGATCTTCGCTGGTGCGGACATTGCTGACATCAGTGCAGAAGTGCAGCGCCTTGAAGCGAAACGGGATGCTGTTTTCCCAGATGGACAGAAATCCCGCCAGAAAGACGAGCAGCCCGACACCAAGCCCACTTTCAGACCTGTGTTCAGGTAAGCGGAGGCACACATGACTGTTGATTCTCGCACCATCGGGAAGATGCGCTTTGCGGGTCAAGACCCCAAGGACGGCATCACCTACAAAACCTCCGGCACCGTCGAAGTGCAGGACATCGTGAATGTCACTGCCAACGCTGGCGAAGTGGCCAGAGCAGCCGACGGAGCCAACTGGCTCGGGCAGGTGGCACACAAGGATGCGGATGGTTATGCCACCGTGCGTCGTGGCGAAGTGATGGTGGCCCGACGCACCGGAGCCATCAGCAAAGGCCTGCAGCTCCTGACCGGGGATGGCTCAGGGGGACTGAAGGCCGCAGCCAGCACCACTGGCGTCTGGTGCTTCGTGGTGGACACCTGGACCGAAAACAGCCAGACCTACGTCTGCTACTACACCGCCTGACCGCAGGCCCCAAAGGAGCACCCTTATGATCAGAAGACTCGACCAGCTCACCATGGACATTTACCAGGACGCCGCGAAGCAAAAAGCTTCTCACGGCCTGTCCTACATCAACCTGAACGACCACCTGCTTGAACTGCTTGCCAAAGGCGACATTGAAGAAGGGCTGATCCGCATGGATCTGGTCGAGAAGGGCATCAGCCCTGTTCGGCAGATTCTGGCCCTGAACGGCATTCGCCTGGGCGGTCTGAATGCACACACCCTCAGTGTGTTCTTCCCCAAAGAAAGTGACTATGTGCGTGGTGCAGACGTGCTCTTCCCAGCCCTCATGAATGAAATGCTGGAAGAGGGCTTCGGCATTCGCGCCTCTGACAGCTTCACTGTGGGGCCCAGCACTGCAGGGGACAGCATGTACCCCTTGCAGCAGCGCGGTCTGGTGGACCAACGTTTGGAACTTCCCCAGAACACCATCAACATCAATGAACTGGTGTCTGTGCGCATCGGGGTGGATGGAGATGGTTACAAGTCCGCAGTCATCAACAATGACCAGCGTGGCAGGCAGAACCGTCTGGCCCGAACTGCCCCTGGGGCGGACCTGCCGCTTTACACCATCAGCACGGCTGAACGCAGCGTGCGGATCTACAAGTACGGTGGGCGCGTGCGCTGGCCTTACGAAGTGGCTCGCCGCATGAAGATCAACGTGGTGGCCCTGGCCCTGCAGGAAATGGCTTTCGCTGAGAATCTGCGCCGCATTGATGAAGCCATCGATGTCGGCATCAATGGCGACGGCAACGGCAACGGTGCAACCCTCGATCCCGGCAGCCCTGTGGCCGACTGGACCGTTCAGACCCTCGACGAGTGGACCATGACCATCGCTTACAACAGCGTGCTGGGCGTGAACCGCGTCATGGGCGACTTGACGGAAGTCAAGAGAATCCGTGCTTTGCGTTACCCCACTGCCAGCAAGGACCTCACTCCGGACCAGTTGAACATGTACCAGCAGGGCAGTTACGCCATGCCCGATGGCACCCCCCTGCGTCTCGCCCCCTCAGGAAGCACCCTGGACAGCGCCAAAACCCTTCTGGCGTGGAACACGGGGCGTGCCCTTGAAGAGGTCGTCGAGAACGGCAGCCAGATCACCGAAATGGCGAAGTTCACCACCAACCAGACCGAGGAGCTCAGCCTGTCCATCAACATCGGTTACGCGAAGCCCTTCAGCAACAGCTTCCAGACCATCACCCGCTCTTAAGCTCAGGTTTTTTAAGGAGACATCATGGCCACACGCGAAGAGAACGTCGCAGAACTGAAAACCCTGACCGGGCAGGACATCCCGGATTCCATCGATGCGAAAACCGTCGAAAAACTGCTGGGTCTCGCCAAGAAATCCCTTGCGGATTTCGAAACCCAGTATCAAGAATTGACCGCTGAGAAAATCAAGGTCATCACGGGTGACAAGGCGAAAGGGAGCTTCATGCATCCCATCAGCAAGCAGTGGATCAGGCAGGGGGACACCAAGCCTGTGGAACTGCCCGATGATGCCTGGACCCAGGACATGATCGCACAGCGTTTCCTCAAAGAAGTGCGGAAGTAAGGGGGTGCGCTGATGGCGCTGACTTTCGACAACTTCAAACTGTGGTACCCGACGAGCCAGGTGACCCAATCCCAATTCGACACCTGGCTTTCCTCCGCTACAGACTGGGCCACCCAGCAGGTCCAGTGCGAGAACCCCACAGTTGCCAAGGTGGAACGGGCACAGGCAGCGTACATCCAGCACCTCTACCACGTGGGGCAGATCTCCAATCTCGCGCCACGGGTTGGGGTCAAGGTGGATGTGAAAGACAAGGTTGCCGTGTCAGTCGATGCCAAAGCAGTGGAAACACACCAGAACCTCGCTGACAGTTACCTTGTAATGGCATCGAACCTGCTGGCCAGTGCCTGCCCTCTCCCTGAGTGGACACCCCCTGTGATTGGAGCGGCTCGATGAGCAGCCTGATCGAGTGGGCTGAATCCCTCGGGCATGAACTGGTGCAGGCCGAAGCGAAAGCCCTCTACCCCTACCAGAAAGTCTGGACCAGTCCAGTCACCGGCTCGAATGTGGGAGGGGTCTGGGTGGATGAACCGGGTGCATCAGTGACCTGCTGGTGTGACGTCTGGAATCCCCAGGAGCGGTCTGACTCCAGAAGCAGGGCAGCTGTCCAGCAGCCTGACTTTGCGAAAGGCACATGGCTGGGTGAAGTGCGAGAGGGTGAGCCCGTTCCACCTGTGAAATCCACCTGTGAGCACAACGGGGCAGTGCTGGAAGTCACCCACATTGGAGAGGAGAACACCGTCTCAAAAGGCACCCCACTGGTGCTCAGGTGGCGGCAGTGAACCTCTCCGACGTCACCACCCGGCTTGCTGCCATCCCGGACATCCTGGTGCTTCAGCCCGACCAGATGCCCTGGCAGCAAAGTCTGATCCAGTTCATCGGCTCGAATCCTCAATTCGTTCAGCTTTACGAGCCGACCACGCTGGCCAGCGACGGTGCCCTCACCACCAGACTGCTCACCCTTGACGCCGTTGCGGCCAGCCTTGAACAGTCCCGAGCTCTGGCCGACTCCATTCGTGCTGTGCTGGAAGGCACCCCCAGAGAACCCAGCCCCTACCGTCTTCTGCGCCTGACCCCCTTACCACTCGAAGGGGATGTCTGGCGGCACCAATTCAACTTCGAGTGGAGAGGAGCAAACTGATGGCTATTGCAACCGATGCAGCATCCAGCACCCTTGCCGACAAGGTGCGCACCCAGGGCATCATCATCCTGTTCCGCAAGGACGGCAGCCTTCGCGCTGTCACCTGGACGGACTTCGGGTGGGTGTACGATCCCACCCCCACCAACGATGTCACCACCACCACCCTGACTGGCAACCGTGACGGTGTGAACGTGACCGTGAAAGAAGCCATCACCGAAGTGGCCAAGAGCTGGTCTTTCGGCACCGTGTCCCTCACCGACAGCATTCGTGCCCTGCACATTGGCAGTGACATCGAAACCAGCGATGTGAGCGGCATGACTGGGGTCAAAGGTGGAACGGAATCCGTGGGCAGCACCACAGGTGAAATGATCGTCATCCGCAAGGTCAGCGGCGGCCCACACCTCGTGATCTACTACCCCAGTGTGCAACTGCGTGGCGACGGGGAAGGCGAACAGGAAAGCTTCACCAGACTCAATTTCGTTAGCACCGTGATTGCTGACAGCACCTTCGAACCCCCTGCCACCATCATCGACACCTATGATGCCACCAGCTTCGAATATGGCGTGTGGTACATCGTGCCTGATGCCCTGCTGGATGACGTGCTTGATGCCTTGAACGACATTCAGCCTGCAGCCTGATTCACAGAAGGATTTTTGAGAGCCCTGGAATTCCAGGGCTCTTTCACAAATTGAGAATCACCATTTTTGCATCACCGGGAGGATCACATGACCGTTACAACTCCATCCGAGAAAACCCAAAAGGCTATGGCCCTCACGTTTGAAGTCCCTGTGGTTACAGGGGGAAACGTCACGATCAGGCGCATGGGCCTGGGCGAAATGAACCATCTGGCGGCAGAGTGGTTCGAGTTCATTCAGGCGTTTGCTGAGCGTTTCCTTGACCCCGCTGCACCTCCCGGTACTGGAGGTCTGGAGATCGGGGAGAGAATCATCGAACTGTCCCTCGTGCGCCCAGAGGATGCCAACCGCATCACCGCTGCTGACCTTGAACCCCTGCTGGCGAAAATCTGGGAGGTCAACAACATGGCCAGCCTCGTAAATTTTATGCTGGGTCGGTACAAAGAACTCCTGAAAGCCTGGGAGAAGGCCATTCAGGCCCAGACCGTGCCGACCCAGACCCAGAAGCAACCCTGAGAATCAGGGCCCTCAGGGCAGGAATCAGATGGGAGGAGATTCCCAGGATTCCAGCAGATGAACTGCAGAGGCTTCTGGCCGCAGACCACCGTCTGCGCATGCGTGAGCGGCACGAGCAACTTGAGGACCTGGCGCGGGTGCAGGGCATCGAGTGGGGCAAGACCCTCAAAGGGCAAACCCCGAAGGACAAGCCGAAATGGTGGCTTGCAGATGACCCCTTTCGGGCCTACCTCGACTGGCTGCACGATCAGTATGAGCCACCCACTGAGGCGTACAGGCAACGGCAACAGAAAGCGAAAGAGGATGCTTTCGTGGCTGCCCTGATTGGCAGGAGGATGCAGGCGTGAGACCGAAAATCAAATGGCTGAACCTCGATGAGACCCTCAGGAAACTCGACCAGCTGGTAGACATCGAAAGCCAGATCCCTATTGAACCCATCAGAACCCAGGTCGAGCAGCACGCCCTGCTGGGCGTGGACGCCAACGTGTACAGCACAGAACCCGGAGCCTATGAGCGCACAGAGGAGCTGAAACGCTCCATCTATGCGAAGGTGATGTCCGGCACCCTGGGGGTCGAGGTGGGGGCCACAGCCGATTACGCCAGTCATGTGGAGTACGGGTCCAGTGTGAACGCCCTGAACCAGAGCCAGTTGGAAGGTGCAGTGACTGGTAGGGGAAAACCCGAGTCCCCTCTGACTCTGGGCAGGTCTGGGGTGCGTTGGACACTGCCTGGGCCGTTTGTTTTGCCTGCTGCGGTGTATGGGAGGTTGCTTCTCGAAAAGGCTTTTGTCAGTGCGGTGAAAAAGGTGTGGGGTTAGCGTTTAAGGGTGGTGGCGTACAGGTACACCTTATAGCCGTACATGATTCCTGTGCACCCAAAATCCCCTCTGATCAGCGCACCGTACACATTCTGAGAATCGACTTTTCCGAACATGGTCATAACTCCATCAGAGCTCATGGAAGGGGTGTACAGAACAGGATATGAAGCTGAAACAGGAGACAGGAGTTTGGGTGTTAAATCCCTCGTGCATGCCTGCGTGAACGCATCGGCTCTGATGTCTGCAACATCCAGAATGGTTGTGGCGTTGGTGTAAACGCTGGCAACGCTCACAGAGGACTTCCGGGGAAGGAAAATATAACCTCGGGATTCGGCACCTGCCTGACTGAACACCTCATTTTTGATGATGATGTCAGTGGGTTTGGGTGAAGTGGGTGTTTTTGGATTTGGAGTCACCGTCTGGGTTTCCCCGAAGAAGCCTCCTGATTGTGGTTTGGGTGGATTGATGACAACGCCCGTTTTGTAATCAAGGAGCTGGAACTTCACTTCTGTGACTGGCTTGAAGACAGTCATGACATCCTGTTCATTCATCAGCAGGCGACCAAAGTAAAGGTAGGGTTTTAATGTGAGTGGAACTTTCTCGTTGTTTACCAGGGCAAAATCTTTCTGGAAAACCTTGATGGTTTGCTGGCCTAATTTTGCTTGCCATCCTTCTCCATGAACAGGGTCGGTGATGACTTGGACTTGCCAGCCCAGCTCACCCCAGAATGAGGGCATCACAACATACTGCTTTTCTCCATCAACATACTTCTGGACATCAGCAAGAGCGCATGAGGAGAGCAGGGCAAAGGTGAGCAGCAGTTTCTTCATACCCTCAATTTAGCAATAGACAGAATCAAATGTTGTGTTCCCCCTGTGAACCTTAAGGTTCTAGGGGTTTTCTCTTACCCCTGAGGAGGTGACCCATGACTGAGTTAAAATCCGCTGCACTGCTTGACCTGCAGGACTGGCGCAAAGGCATCGCTGAAATCAAATCTGACATTCAGGGCCTCGCTCAGGGCAAAGGCTCCAACGTCAAAATCGTGGTGTCGGACGGAGGCACCACCACCCGTGCCAAGAAACAGCTTGACGAGCTCACCCTCGCAACTCGTGCCCTGGCCAACGAAGCTGCAACCATCCGTAACAGGTTTCAGGCCAACTTCGGACAGGCCACCCAGGAAGAAATTGCGCAGTTCCGAGAGCAGATGGAGTCCGTTAGAGAGCGTGCTCTCGCCATGGGCGAGGGTCTGGAAGTGGGCGATACCCGTCTGCGCAAACTCACCCAGACTGCCCGACTGGCCACAGCCAGCATTGAGGCCGCAGAGGGAAACATCTCAAGGCTCGGGCTTGCCAGCCAGACCGCTGCAGGTTTGATGTCCACTGGGATCATTGATGCCCTGCAGCAATTCGGCCCAGTCGGCCAGATCATCGGGAATTTCATTGAGATCTTTTTTTCCAATGCCGAGAAATCTGTGCAGAGCGAAGCCAAAAAAACAGAGCAGGCCGCCAAAAAGGCTGGGCAGCAAACCGGAGAGGGTTTTGCTGATGGGCTCGAAAACACCACAGCTGTACGCCGTGCTGCAAACGACATGGGCATCACAGCCACTGAAAGCCTGAAGGCCTCGCTGGACATCCACAGCCCCAGCCGTGTCACCTACCGTGTGGGCGAGGAGGCCGCCGCTGGATTCGAGCAGGGCATCCGCTCTGGTCGCCAGCGTGTGGCCCAGGCCGCCAAGGAACTGGCCAACCAGGTGCCCCAGAACCTGAGCAGCAGTGTCAGTTTTGGGGCTGTGGACCTCGGGATGAAAGGCGCACTACCCACCGTGCAGGCACTCGGCAATGAACTCGTTGACCTGAAACGTCAGGCCCTGGATGCCAGTGCCGCTTTCAACAACATTCCCAAAGGACTCACGGGCATCAACGAGCAACTGACCGACTTTTTTGGTGGTGGCGCTGCAGGAGCCCAGTCCCTGGAAGTGGCTGTACATGGGGCCAGTCAGAGCGTGGAAACCACCGCTGAAGTTGTGGGGGCAGGGGCAGAGGTTATCGATGTGGCCACCGAATCTTACGAGCGGGTCACCACAGCAACAAACGTCTGGATGGCCAGCCTGACTGCCCTCGGCATCATCATCACAGGCCTGACCGCAAACGGCGTTCGGCAAATTGGGGCATTTGAGAAAAGCATCAACACCTTCACGGCGTCCGGTGAAAAAGACCTTGCAGGTCTGAATGACCAGATCGTGCACTTGCAGCAGAACACCACCCGTGCCGCAAGGTCCTTCAGCCGTTCAGAGTTGGGTGCTGCCCTGGCCGAGACCATCAAGGCCGGCACGGACAGCGCTGAGGCCATCACCATCCTGGAGACCAGCACCCAGTTGGCAGCTGCAGAAACCGATAACCTCACGGAGTCCTCCGGTCGTCTGTTGAAAAACCTCAGGCAATTCGGGGCTGGGGTCGATCAGGCCCAGCGTTTCGGGAATGCCCTGGCTGCAGCAGGTGGGGAGGCCGCAGGGGACGTGAAAGGCCTCTCAGAGGGTCTCGCTGAGGTCGGTACCACTGCCAAGGCTGCTGGATTTGACATCGAGGACACCCTGGGTGTCCTTGTTGAACTGGACACCAAAGGCCTTGATGCGGCCTCGGAGGGCGCGACGGGTTTCCGCAGCGTGCTGTCCAGTCTGGCCGACCCATCAGACAAAGCAAAAACCATCATGGAAGATCTCGGCATTGCCCTGTTCGACATCAATGGCAACGCTCGAAAAACCAAAGATGTGCTTTACGACCTGGTGGATGCCCTGCAGGGCAATGCCGAGGCTGGGAACATTGTGGCCGGGATTTTCGACACGGATGCTGCGAATGCGTTCCTGAACATCACCCGCAAGTCCCAGACCCTGGGTGAGCAGTTCCGCAACAGCGAAGGGAAACTGGAGAAATTTGCGGAAACCATGACCGAAGGGTCCGTGGCTGCAGCCCGACGTTTCAAGGTTGCGCTGGATGATGTTTCCCTGGCTTTCGTGAAGACTTTCGCCCCTGCAGCCACAGCGGTGCTGGAAGGCCTGCTGGACCTCGGGAAGGGCATGGAGCAGGCTGCCAATGACGGTACCCTGCTGATTGCCGCCATCACTGCCATCGGGTTTGCCAGCACGAAACTGAATCCCACCTTGCTGTACATGCCCTGGACTGTGGCCCTCAAGACCATGTTCCAGAGTGCAACTGCTGCCGCTGGTCCCCTGCTGGCCAGCATGCGGACGTTTGCCATCATGAACCCCGCAGGTCTGGCCATTGCTGGTTTCGGGGCTCTGGCCCTCGTGCTGAACAAGGTCAATGGCCTCTTCCACGAGATTGCAGAAATCCAGGATCAAGTCGATCAATCCAGCACCCAGAGCGACAAGGCGTTGAT
Source organism: Deinococcus cellulosilyticus NBRC 106333 = KACC 11606 (assembly GCF_007990775.1). Lineage (NCBI taxonomy): Bacteria > Thermotogati > Deinococcota > Deinococci > Deinococcales > Deinococcaceae > Deinococcus > Deinococcus cellulosilyticus. Next base: position 191,435 of record NZ_BJXB01000005.1, read on the forward strand.
GGACAAGGTGCGGCAACTCGAAAAGGAAAACACTGCCCTGTCCAGGCTGCAGGCCAAACGTCTCCTGCTGATGTCCCAACTGAACTCTGAAACGGCTGTGGGTGCAGACATCTGGGGGGTCATGCAGTACAAACCCAGCATTGATGGTGAGGCCCGGGTCAAACTGATGAAAGACATCAAAGACCTCAACAAAGCCATCGAACTGGAACAAAAGAAAACCCAGGCTGTGGTGAAGCAAACAGTGGACAACACAGTCAAGTTCACATCCGAGCAGCTTGACGCCCTGGGCAAAATTGATGACCTGAAACTGGATCTGCTGTCCCCTCTGGATCGTGAAATTGCAACCATCAAGAATCGTGTCAATGATGTGATTGCAGAACTGAAAGACACCATCAAAAACAAAGGTGTTCTGGAGATAAAAATCAAGGAAGTTCGGGAAATCGAGAGTGACCTGATTGCTCGTGCCCGTGCTGATGCAGCAAAAGATGCTGCGGATAAAGCAAAGCAGGAAGCCGAACGTCTCAAACGTGAACGTGAATCGGAGTTGCGCGACCTGGAAGCAGCAAACCGTCAGGCTGCTGAAATCAATCGGGCTGCACGAGATGCAGAGATTGCTGCCATCTCTGATGATGGACGCCGCAAGCAGGCAGAGCGGCAGGCTGAACTTGATGACCTGAAACGCTCACTGGCTGAGGCCTTGGAAGCTGTGACAGGCTATCCGGCCCAGCGTCGCCAGATCGAACAGGATGGACAGCGCCAGATTGCTGCCCTCAGACAGCAGTGGGCTGATGAGGACGCCAAAGCAGAAGAGGAAGCTGTACAGAAACGCCTTGAGGCCCGACGCCGCGAACAGGAGCAATTGCGCCTCCTGCAAGACGCTCAGAGTGCTGGATTCATCCAGGGTCTTGAGGCTAGACTGACCGCCCTGTCTCAGGCGCAGGACCGTGAGCGTCAGGCTGCAGGAGAAAACAGTGATGTCCTGCTCGACATCGAGAAGCGGTTCTCCAGAGAGCGCACCCGCATCCAGCTGGAACTGCTGAAACAGCAGGAGGCTGACAGGCTGCGTGAACTGAAGAGACAGCAGAACGATGCCCTCTCAGTTGAGGGTCTGACCGCCACTGAACGGGTGGCCATCGTGCGCCGCTTCCTGCAGGAAACCCTGAACGTCGAGCAGGGCTTCGCGGCCCAGCGGCAGAAGATCGTAAGCGATGGGGTGCTGGCCATCCTCAAGGCTGAAAGTGACGCAGAGGCAGCCAGAACCAGAAAGGCAGACGAGGAGAAAAAAGAACGGGAACGCCTGGCCGAGGAGGAAGCCAGAAACCGCCGTGAGACAGCGAAAAGCATTGCCGATGCAGAGAAAGAGGCCCGAGACTCTGAAGTCGCCGCCATTGCCGACCCTGCCCTGCAACGCCAGAAGAAACGGGACGCTGAACTCGCAGACCTGCAGGCCAGCATCCAGGAACAGATCGATGCTGTCGCAGAATACCCCGATGCCGTCATCCGCATTCAGGCCGCTGGGCAACGCCAGATCACTGCCCTCAAAAAACAGTGGGCAAATGAGGACCTGAAACTTCAGCAAGAGCAGAACGAGAAAAAGGCAGACGAGGAAAAACGTGCTGCTGATGAACGCGCCCAGACTGAGAAACAGGTGCAAGATGCCCTGGAATCTCAGCGCAAGGCCACTGTGGATGCCCAGATTGCGGCCATCGTCGATGAGAAGAAACGCCTTGCAGCCCAGCGTCAAAAAGAGCTCGATGAACTGAAGGCCGACATTGCTGCAAAGATCGCCCTGGCAAAAGGGTTCCCGGAACAGCAACAGGAAATTGAAACCCTCGGGCAGCAGCAGATTGCGGCCCTCAGAGCCAAATGGGCCAGTGATGACCTTGAGGCTCTGCGTCTGGCCAACAAGGAAAAAGAAGATGAGCTGAAACGCAGCCAAGAGGAGCAGGCTCGTGCCCTCGAACAGGCCAATGATGTGGTCGATCAGGCCCAGAAATCTGCCCGTGATGCTGAGATTGCCAGCATCGCTGATGAGGCAGCCCGAAAAGCTGCAGAACGGCAGGCCGACCTCGCAGACCTGCAAGAGTCCATCCGTGAGCGGGTCGCCGCTGTTACGGCCTACCCTGAACTGGTCAAACAGGTTGAGGCTGCTGGACGCCGGGAGATCGCAGCCCTTTATCAATCCTGGGTGAATGAGGATTTGAAACTCCAGAAGGATGCAAATGAGAAAAAACTAGAGGAGGATGAACGCCGTCTCAAAGAGGAAAAAGAACTCAATGACAAACGCATCGAAGAGGAGAAGAAAACCCGTGAAGAGCTGCAGCGTCTGGCCCGAGAGGTCGAATCTGGCAACACCGACCGCCTGAGGGACGTGCAATCCAACCTGCTGGACCAGCGCCTCACTGCCCTGCAGGACTATTACGAGTTTGCGCAGGACCAGGCCCAGGACAACTGGCGTCTCCAGATGGGCATTGAGGAGCGGGGCATCAAGGCCATCAGCTCTGTGCGCCTCGACAACCTGCGTCAGGCACGAGAGATTGAACTGGCAGGCCTCAGGCAATCCCTGGCTGAACAACTTGAAGACACGCGGCTCACAGAGGCCCAGCGTGCCAGCATCAGGGCATCGTTTGCCGCTGTGATCCAGCAGACCGATGAACGTTACGCACAGGAGCGCCTGTCCATCGAGCGGGGTCTGATCACCAGCCTGAATGCCCTGGATCGCAGGCGTGCAGATGCCCAGAAGGAAAGTATTCAAACCCAGATCGACCGGCTGCAATCCCTCAAGGATGCTGCCCGAGAACTCGACCAGACGTTGCGTGGTGATCGGATTGACCCTGTGTCCCTGAGCGACATCAACGAACTGGTGGCCGCTCGTGCCCGGGCCATTGCAGCGGCACAAGAGGCCGTCAAATCTGGTGATCCTGTGAAGCAGGCAAAGGCCTTCGCGCAACTGAATGCAGTGCTGCAACGCACCGCTGAACTTCAAGAACGGGTTTCCGGGCCGCAGGATGAACTCAAGAAACTGCTGGACCAGAAAGCCCAGATTCAGAAAGACCTCCAGTCTGCTGTTGCAGATGGAGACAAGGAGGCAGAGAAAAAAGCCCGAGCGGAATACCGGGAAATCCAGACCAACATCGAAACCACCACCCGTCTGCTGAACGAACAGCTCGGAGCCCAGAGGGCCCTTGAGGGCCTGGGCACCCAGGGCCGGGACCTGAGACTCCAGAACATCGAACTGGAGAAACTGCAAGCCAACCTGAAAGGGATTGGCGACCAGGCCGAAACCACGGCTCTCTCACTGGCTGACCAGTTGGAACAGGAGGCAGGACGGCAGCTGCCCGAGCAGTTCGCCAACCTCGGGATGAGTGCAGGGGAACAGTTCGTGAGCCGGTTCCTGGAGTACCTGAATGGAAACCTGATCGTGCCCGGACTGAACATCCCCCTGGCCACAGGTCCGGCTGTCCCTGGGTTTGCGCCCGATGGACGGGTGGCCCAGGTGTCCACCATCAACAACTGGAACTTCGGGGATCTGGTGTTCCCGAATGCCAGCCCAGACCCGAAAACGTTCGCCCGTCAGCTCCTGCCGGAAATCAAAGCGCTGGTCGAGCAGGACCGCTTGCTGCAGCAGGGACCAAGGAGGCCATAATAATGCACTTGAAGATCGGGGGCACTTTACTGAGTGCCCCTCCTGATTTTGATGGGGTGCAGGTTGAGGAAATGACCGACACCCAGGTGGAGACCAGCCTGGAAGGCATGCCCTTCCAGCGGGTGGCGAGTCAGCGGTACTGGAAGCTCACCCTGTCCAACACCCAGAACAACGGCATCAACCTCAATGAGCGGTATGCCCTCAGCACCTACAAGGTGGGGGACACCATCACCATCGAGGAGAACTACTCAGACCGGGAAATCACGGTCTGGACGGGATGCACGATCACCAGCAAGCAACGCATGCCCCGCATCATCAAGGACGCCAGCGATTCTTCTGAAGCTGGCGACTGGTTCGCATGGGGCTTCGAACTCATTTTCGTGGAGGCATGACATGGCAGCAATTTTGACCCCGTACCTCGCAGACGGCACCACTGAAATCACCGATGGTCAAATCCCAGGTTTTGGGGTGGTCGTGGTGGGCACCACCACCCCTGTGACCACCATCGTGATCCGCAACACCGGGGACACCACCGCTTACAACCTTGAAATGCGAATCGTACAGGACAGCACGAGTGATGGGGCACTGATTGGCAGTGTGAACGGTACGCCCATCACAGGCAGTTATGTCGAGTTGGTGGCTGGGCTTCTCGCTGGGGATTCCATTGAGGTGGAGTTCCAGTGGACAGTCCCGGCCCTGGCGACTCCACCAGCAACAGACAGTGCAACGTTCGAACTGGCTTACCGTTAAGGAGGTGTGAATGCCGTTCTTTGTCGTCCAGACCCGCAAAATATTGACACTGACGGCAACCGCAAGGCCCAGAACTGCGGTCCTGACCCTGGAGGCGGAAGCCAACCCGCGGCATGTGCTGTCCCTGGAGGCCTCACCAAGGGCAAGGTTCATCCTGACCCTTTCGGGCACAGCGAAACCAAGGTACCTGCTGGATTTGGGGGCAGAAGCAGAACCCAGGCATGTGGTGAGCCTTACCGCAACTGCAGAGAAGCAACGCAAAACCCTGCGCTTGGTGGGGACTGCCCGTGCTCCTGAGAGGCGGTACCTGACACTCACTGCAACTGCTGTGGGGATTCCCACGCGCAGGGTTCTGCGGCTCGTGGGCAAGGCTCAGGGCAGCGGGAAAACCGTGGTGCGTTCCGGGGTGGGTGAAAGCTGGAAGATCACTGTGAGTGCCCTGCTCGGGGAACAGTACATCAAATCATGGTCTTACAACCGCCCGGATGGCCTGAACCCGAGTCTGCAGGTGGTGTTCCGTGGGGACATGCGCAGCAGTGCCAGCAGCAAACAGCGAATCACCATCAAAGCGGAGAATGCAGCCACAGGGCAGGTTCTGGCCTTCAGTACGGAAAGCCTGACTGGCAATGGCGTTTACGACTACCGGAGCGGCAAATTCTCGGAAACCACCCTGAACTTTGCCTCGCAGGTGCCCATCAAACTCGGGCAGGTTCTTCCTGCACTCGTGCCGTGGGAGCTTGATCCACCGGAGGAACTGGACATCAACTTGTCGTGTGAGCAGCAACGTGCAATTGCGCAACGCATGACCGTGCGGTCCCTGATTCGTGCGGTGCTGAACACCACTGGGCTGAAAGCGAAATTCCTACCAGGGGGGTATCAGGACCTCTTTGATGGGGACATTGTGCAGGACACCGCAGCGGATTACAGCACGAAGGGCAAGACCGCTCTGCAGGTCTTACAGGACTTTTACGGGCGAGCTGGTGCGGTGATCGCATCGGAGAATGATGACACAGTGCTCATCATGCACCCGGAGTTCTCGCAGGCGTCCCTTGCTGACCTTGCCGATGTCATGCGGTACCGGACGGGCAGCAGTGAAACCAGCCCTGCAGGGCAACCCCTCGGGTACCTGCACCTCACGGGTTTGCCTGAGGAAATGTCGTTTCTGGAGGCATTTGGGAACCTCCCGGACGCTCCCGATCAGGCAGCAGTGCAGTTTGAACTCGGGCAGAACGTGATTGACACCCACGTGCAGACCACAGTGGATGGTCGGGTGTACCAGGGCACCCAGAAGGTTGGGGGATTTGTAACCCGGGAAGGTTCAATCACTCTTGGGGATGTGACGGTAAAGGCCCCTGAGGGCATCACGCCTGCAGAGAAAACCTTCTACCGGGTTCCTAAGTCGGTGAGCAACACCTACCACTTTTACAGCGACACCTGTGCAGGGCAGCTTCTGATGTCCTACACGGAGAACAAATCGTGGGGTTACTCCTACAACACCTCTCTGTCTTCTGTGACCCTCAGCATTCCCGGGTACACCTTCGGGATTTCGGGTGGTGATCCCCTGGGGACCGAAACCACGCAGGTGAACAGCGAGTGGAGTGAGCAGGGATGGTTGAAGCGCAGGTTCACTGTCACCCGCAAAACCGGGAGCATGGCAATAGAGAATGCCGGGGAGGAAAACGAGCAGCTTCTGGAAGGCCTCACCATCAGGCAGACCACGGAAGAAAGGTGGCTTCCCATCGGAGGTGGAAGATGGCGGTACACCCGGATCGCCAGCGGGGACCAGCTGACCCCTGTCACCGATGATGCAGGGGCATGGGTGGACATCCAGAAAAAGTCGGGCGTGATTGAGAGCATCACCGAAGAAACGGACAATGCGCCAGACACCGCCTCCTGCAGGTGCGATGACGTTTTGGTGCCCCACGAGTACGAGTGGAACGACCCGGATGGAACTGAAAGCGTGGAAGAGTCTTTCCCCACAGAAACCGACCTGGAACCTCTGGCTGAAAGCATCATCGCCAGCAGGAAAATCAGGAAGATCAGACAGACCAGTGTGGGGTTGCCCCTGCCTGTCCGGTACCGGGATTTGCTGAATGGTGGGATCGTGACCGGCATCAGCGCCAGTGGGAATGGTGGAGCAGGGTTCAGCCTGACCATCACCACGGAGGAGGTGCCCCTGTGACCACCGAAGACACTGTGGAAGTCTATGTGTTGTGGCCCGAGGGGGGAACCGTAATTTGTGGGAGAAAACGCATCCTAAACGGGAACGAGGATGTGAGGTTGTATCGCGCTCAGGTGCTTGGGTACTCCTTCCCTGCCATTGGCTCAAGGGTAAGGCTGTTGCGCGATCAACTCTCAGGGGGGTGGGTGGTTTCATGACAATGGATTGGATGGAATTCTGGGAGTGGTTGACTGGCTTTATCCCTGACGCCCCCTCCTCAACTCAGGAGGTTGTTGATGTGCTGGCCACCGTGATTCAGCCTGAGGGAGGTGCAACCCTTGTGCAGGTACATCCTGTTAAAGTCGGCAACCAATGGCTGCCAGCCAAGCAGGTGCGTGTGCCCAGGGAAGTCCTTCAAAACGTCAGACCTGGCCAGCGCATCCGGCTCCAAAAAAACGGTGGGGAGTACGTGCAGAAAACCCGCGTGCAGCCCCACAAGCGTCACCCTGTGGCGGTCTCCAACCCTGTGGGGGTGGTCAGTTCTGAAACCCACTGGAGTGCGGACGTGTGGCCTGTCAGTCAGGATGGCGTGGACCTCACTGCAGGGGTACTCTGCTGGGATGGCAGGTATTACACCAACCTCAAATTTCTGGACCATGAAACCCTGACTGCAGGAACAGCCGTCACTGTGGATCGGGAGGTGCTGAAACTGGAAACCCCCTGGGAGTTCACGGACCCCCCACTGGATTACAACCGGGCGGAACTCTTCAAACCTGCATGGCCGAACAGTGTCGGGAGTGGACCCCCACCTGAAAGTTTTTTTCTGGACCCTGAGGAGTTTCCCATTGTGGGGGGGCTGTCGGACCCGCGTTTCGTACGGATGTTCGTTTCACCAGGGGGGGAAGGAGAAGGAGGCCCTGCACAAAAAATTGTGGACACCGTGCACGGCACCAACCTGATCGACATTCAAACCGGGAACATCATTCTGGAGGGGGACACCACCACCACGGAAACCACCCTGGAAGTGTACGTCCCGGCCACATACTACCTGTGGTTCGAGCAGGACCTCGGGACCAACCCTCCGGGAGTGCAGAAAGTCGAGTATTTTTTCTCGCGGGTGGAGTGGAGTCCTTTCAGCAGACCCCCAAACTGGGAGGAGTTGCCGTTTGACCCCTGGAACCAGAACTGGCTGCGCGATGCCACATACCTCGATGACATCCCAGAAGGGCATGTGGTGGAAGCCAGGGCAACCATGGTGATCGTGATGGCCCACCTGGAAAATGGTGAGGACCGTTGGATGTATTTCTTCCGGTTCAACTCTGGGCAGTACGAGGAGATTTATTCTCCTTTCGCTGATCCATTCCGCGATGATTGGGGGGATTCACTGGGTCGTGCTTTCTTTGCGAGACTCGTGGAGAAACCCAGTAGTTTTCCGGTGGAAACCGAGTCCTCTGAGCCCCACAGGCAGTACCACCCGGCAGTCATTGCGGACAGCCCTCCATTCCATGTTCCATACATCCAGCATGTGCAGGACCCTCCGACCTACAGTTCAGAAGGAACGTACTACAAAAGTCCGGTTGTCTCCGGCGTGCAGTTTGTGGTGCAGGGCAGACCGCAAGATGACTTTGGACCGGAAATGCAGGGAACCATCCTTCGCAATGGGGAGCCTGTGATTGCTGCCGAAACCTACGGCAGTTGGGCTCTCGTGCGGCACCCCGCAGGACCAGGGAACCTCCCTGAACGCATGATGTTGTATGTCTTACAGGAGAGTGGGTTAACGCTCGTGGAACACCTGAGTAACCCGCTGGAAATCCCGATGGATGCCATACCGTACGGCCCCACGAAGGTGTCCTCTGCGATGGGACACCCACATCACCCGCTCAACCGCCTGATGTTCGGGGTGGAAGGGAGCCCCATCTAATGGTTGTCATTGGCTCTGGAGTAGTAGAGCTCGTGGTGTGGGATGCCTGGAGGGACGCCACACCGTCAGACTGGCAGGCAATAGGACTAAGGAGGCCGAAAACCTATGATGCTTACCTGAGGCTGTTGCAGGCTGGAACGGTACCTGCAGGACCCATGCACAAGCTCATGTCTGGGGCGGAAACCCCACAACCCAGGTTCTTCTTGCCGCTGAGGAAAGAAGTGCAGGAGTGGATGCCTGTCACTCAGGTGCAGGCCCCTGACCTCTCTGAACCGGGACGCAGCCAGTACCAGACGAAAGTGCTGCAGGTGCTGCAAGCCAGCACGCCTGAGGGCTTCTGGAGTGGGGAGTTTCAGATCAACAGGGACAAGCCAAATGTGAAACTCCAGGGAAACCTCGAATTCACTTTCGACTGGCCCGACGATGCCCTGCAGGACTGGACGTGGGTGCAGGCCGCGAAAGCCATGGTGGTGGGCCGCATGCGCAGCACACAGGGCGTGACCCCTCCCATCCCTGATCTGGAGTTCGTGGGTCAGGGTGTTTCAGGGTGGCGCACGTTCGTGGTGCCCCTGGCAGGACTGGTGGATGCCAGTGATCCCGTGGTCTGGTCAGTGAGTATTCCTACGCCGCTCACCGTGAGTGCCCTGCACCTGTTCATTTACCTCCCTGAAGCCACTGACTAGAAAGGATCAACATGGCAAACACAAACATCCCCGCTTCCTTCGTGGTGGCGGGATCAGCCCTTGAGTTTGACTGGCCCGATGAACTCACCCTTCAGGTGGTGTCGGTTACAGGTGGAACCCTCAGCAAAAACGGCTCTGAGGTGACGGTCTTCCCTGAGACTTTTGCGACTGGGGACACCCTGCTTGTGAACCCCACAGCAGGCGGTGCCGCAGTGGTGAAGGGGCAAATGCTTTCCTTCAACCTGGAAACCTCTGCTCTCAGAACCCCTTCCGGGACCCCCATCAATCGGGTGCTCATCAGCAAGAGTGGCAACCTGACAGAGTGGGTGCCTTACGCCCCTGAAGGCCTGTACAGCACCGGGGGTTTTCTGGTCGCCCCGATTGCCCTGAATCAGGACCAACCGGATGTGGACGCCTGGGACCTGCTGAGTGACCAGATCACCACGACAGATACGGTGGTGCCCACCTATGTGGACATTGGTTTCACAGGGGGAACCATCCACTACGACAGCACCCAGACAGCAAACACAGAGTGGTTTGTGCACTTCAACAATGACCGGGAATTCCTGTTTCAGATGGTCCGCATTGGTTTCGATGACGGGGGGTCCGGTGGGAGTGCAAACTACCAGCTGTCCATCATGGATGGGAGCACGGTGGTGGCCTCCACAAGCGCGGTGGTTTCAGGGGCAGCAAGCAACGCGGATTTCACCTTCTCTTCCCCCACAGCCATGCCTGCGGCCGGGAAACTCAGGCTCACCCGCACCGGGGGAACCTCCACCATCCTCCCGGAATTCGTCGGGAACGTGGTGGCCTACGATGAAGGGGGGATCAGCACGGATTTCATCGTGCGAAACAGCAGTGGGACCGTCATCACATCCGCCACGTACGGCACGATGGGTTTGCACATCCCGCTGATCGAGAACATCCGGGATCTGGTGGAAGCGGAAACCGTGTCGGTCACCTCGACGAGCACCACCTACTCGGTTTCTGGCATGCACGTCACCCGTCTGGATGTCCCCATCTCGAACATTGAGCAACCGGGCGTGCAGCACTGGATCATTGAGCTGGAAGCCCTGGCGCACACGCACACCAGCATGGCTGAGGGTGTGGCTTTTGGGGTGCAGCAGGAACGGGGGCAGGACACACCAGCGACCTTCTGGGGACTGGTGCGGATGAATGGCACACTGGCCTTCTACAAGGATGTTGCTGCAAACAACCTTCTTGATGGGACAGACAACCTTGTGACGCTTGACACCGGAGAAACCTACCGTTTCGAGTTCACCCTGAACACCAACACCACGAACAGCACCCTGCACCTGGAGGGCATCTGGAGGTCCAGTGACGGCAACCAGATGCTTGGGAGCCGCACCAGCCCCACATTCGCATCCAGTGAGAACCCGCTGTTCTGCCTGGTGGCAGGGGGGGAAGGGGGTGTTTTCGCGCACCTAGGGGTAAACGTCGTGAGGCCCATGCCTGTCCGGGTTCACCGCTGGGTGGAATGGCGGGAGTAAAAAACAAAACCCCGAGATGAGACCTCGGGGGTCGTGTGCTGCAACCTCATTTTCTCATTTGCGGGGTTGCAGCACGGTTACTTTCAGGTGCTGCAGAAGGAGGAATTCGTGACCCCCACGCAGAGGACCGTGGTGCTGTGGGCACTCGTGCTGGTGACAGCACTGACCGTGAAATTCATCGTGACTGACAAACCCATAGACAGCGGCCTTTTGCTCCTGCTCGGCACCATCCTTGGTGGCGTCTGGGGAGCGGATGCCGCCAGGGTCCTGCAGAACAAGAAAAAAGAATTGGAATCTGCATCCAGAGAAGGAGTTGAGGAAGATGGAAAGTAATTGGGCGGCCTGGTTCGGCTCTCTCGGATTGTTTCTCACGGTGTTCGCGCTGACTGCCTACACCATCAGGGATTTCTTGATGGGCAGTGTCATGCGCTGGTGGCGCATGATTGCCTGCCTGATTTACATCGGCATTGCCCTGGTGGTCGAGCCGCCACCGCCCTTCAAGGCCCTGCTGACCCAGCAGGAGTACGGGTGGTGGCCAGCGGTCAGAACCTGGGCGTTTGGGATCTGGTTCTTCTTGACCCTCAGAGACAGCCAGATTCGTTTGAGTCAGACCCGCAAGACAGACCCCCCTTTAAACCCTGCACAACTGTGGCAAAGGAAGTGAACATGAACGCATTCAATCATGCAGTGAATTTAATCCTGGGGCACGAGGGGGGTTACTCCGATGACCCTCGCGACCCGGGCAACTGGACGGGTGGGCAAGTGGGCAGCGGCGTCCTGCGGGGCACAAAGTGGGGCATTGCCGCTAACACCTACCCGAATCTGGACATCAAGCACCTGACGCGCCAGCAAGCCGTTGAGATCTACCGGAGGGATTACTGGCTGGCCATGGACTGCGACAATCTCTCTGCGCCTCTGGGCCTGTGTGTTTTCGATTGCGCCGTGAACATGGGCAAAGGTCGAGCCCGGGAGTTCCTGCGGGACACGGGTGATTGGGAGGAGTTCATGGCGAAACGCCTGGAGTTCTACACCAACCTGAGCACGTTCAGCACTTTCGGGCGAGGCTGGGCCAGGCGGGTTGCAGGCATTATTCGCGAGGCCGAGAAGCTAGAGCAAATGGAGAGCCTGGAGAAAAAAACGGTGACCGTTTACGACCCGACCAACAACCGGCGCATCGGCGATGGCACCCTGATCGGTTCAAAGGTGTACCTGCGCCGTTGACGTAACAAAAGTGTAGCCACAGGTTTCCCGATAGGCCCCACAATGGGGCCTTTTCTCATGGAGGTTCGTATGAAACGACTGCAGTTCCTCTTCACCTTCATTGCTGCCCTGGCAGGGTTCGCCCTCGCCCAGGATGCCCCTGTCACCGTGGGTGGCTTCACCCCCAGTGCTACTGACTGGGCCCTCATCAGTGCAGGGCTCGGCCTGGTGGTGTCCCCCCTCACAGGACTGATCAAACGCTGGGCCAAAACAGAAGGCATCCAGACCACCTTCGTGAACCTCGCCCTCTCCACCCTCGCGACCACAGCCCTCGGGTACAGTCAGGGGGCATACGGTCCCGGCTGGCCCGGCGCGGGGCAGGCAGCCCTGAATGCAGGCATCGCTTTCCTGATCAGTTGGGGCCAGCACGCCGCCCGGAAGAATGCAGCTGAGTCTGCCCAGAAAGGAGCACTGAAGTAATGCCCACCTACAACAATGACCCCTTGCCACGCGACAAAAACAATGAGGCCATTCAGGTGCTGGCCTACAAGGACAGCAACGGCGACGTGCAACTGATCGACGAAACCAGTCCTCTGCTGACAGGTGTCAGCAATCAAACCCCGATCCCATACACCATCACGTTTGATGCAGGTACCAGCACCAGCAACGCGACCACCTACGCCAACCTCTCCGGCCTGGTGCCTGTGCGTCTGGTGGTACCAAGCGGCTGGACCACCGCTGACATCACAGTGCAGACCTCAGCTGATGGGGCCACCAGCTGGCGTGACCATTACGATGCCACCGGAAACGTAATGGTCATCAAAGCGGGAGCAGGTAGCCGCAGTATTGCGCTCAACCCTGCTGATTTCATGGGCCTGATGCACATCCGTCTCAGGTCGGGTCTGCCATCCAGCACTGTGGCACAGGTGAGCAGTGTTTCACTGACCCTTTACGCTGCACCCATCGGGGGTTGACCTGTGAACCCCGCACTTTTTCGCAGAACAGAACCCACATACACCCTGCCTGCAGGGGCTGTGGGCATCTACGATTTTGTTTACGACCCCGCAAATCCCCAGAGGCTCACAGACCTGTCAGGCAACGGGAACCACGGTCAGCTGGGTTCCACTTCCGGGGCGGACACCGATGATCCTGCATGGGGACCAGATGGTTACGGGCTCATTTTTGATGCCATCGATGATTTTGTCTCACTTCCCCTGGCCCTCGGAAACCTCTCCACCTACACGTACATTTGCGCGGTGGAGCAGTTGTCCTTTCTTTCCCGCCGTCTGATCATCGGGGGCAGCAGGACAGATGGGTCTGTGCGAAATGGCCTGAGTGTCATCACAGGTGGCATGCTCGAACTCGACAATTATTTGCCGTCTGGTGGGGCGCTGGCCACCCCTCGCACCCTGGTGCAAAACGGCAACCAGTGCGTGGTGGCAGTTCGTCAGTCTGCAGGCACCAACAGGGCTATCTTCTGGAACAGGTTGAAGATGGCAGAGGACTCAGCCCCTGAAACCTACGGCGGAGGGGCAATCGATGCCTTCCGTCTGGGCCGCAGATCAGGCAGCACAGCTGACAAGTTCCACGCCCGGTACGATTACTCCGTCATCTACAACCGTGCTCTGATGGATGAGGAGTACCTGCAAGCCTACCTGTACATCAGGCAGGAGATGAAAAAGAGGGGGAGACGTTTACCATGATTGCAGCCTTCAAGGTTGATAAATTCCAACAATTGACTCTGGAGCAGAAAGGGCAGTTCCAGCAGTGCTGCCCGTACGTGGCTTTTGGGGAACCGGTCATCTGGCCCATCCCCGTGAACGGTGCAGTCTGGATGCTGATGTCCGATCCCAGGATCACCACCGAGGCCTGCCAGCAGATGGAACAGGTGGCGTTGGATGTGGGGTGGTTTGTGCCAGACGACGCCTGCTGGTTTGAGCAAATCCCACAGAGCTGGTATCCCCAGGAAGAGGAACCAGAAGAATAAATTGAGCCCCCTGCCCTCATGGGTTAGGGGGGTCTTTTTTTTGGTCTGGGCCTTCTGGCCCATTCCTGTTTTTCAGGACGTAAATGGTGGCTGCAAGGGCTAAAACATGGGGTATGGCGTCAACGATGATGTTTGGCATGGACCACAGCATATGAGGACTGAGGTGACCAGTGGGTTACTCGGAGGTCACCTACCACACAGCCACGTCAGAAGGCGTCGTTTAATCGGTTTTAAGTGAGTGCTTGATACGTATCAAGCAGTTGTCCACAGGGTGTGGATAAAGCTGGGGATAAGTTTTCTGACCCCTTTTTGACCCCTGTTTTACCCCAAGCATTCCCGATCAACCCCATTTGCTTCCCGGATGGTGACGGGTCCAGCACGCAATCCCGAGAATTCCCAAGCACCCCCAATCGTGCCCGAGTGACTTCCCAAGCTGAAAGTCACGAGTTCGAGTCTCGTTACCCGCTCCAGAATGTCCCTCTCTGATTTTCTCGGGAGGGATTTTTGTTTCGGGCCAGATCACCCCATCTCAGACACGGCAAGCGGTTAAACTGAACCATGGCCCAATTTGTTGAAGCACACGACTCCAAAGGCACCATCATCCTGCTCAACCTGGACAATGTGCAGCACATGCAGGTGCAGCAGACCCATGACGATTACTTTTATGTGGAGGCCTGCATGGTGCAGGGAGCAGCCCTGAAACTGGCAAGTTTTGACACCCTGAAAGAAGCCCTGGCATGGGCCAGAAAGCTCACAGGGATTGTCGTCCAGAAAGCTGCTGAAGAATAAGACAAAAGAGTCTTTCCACCCTCCAGGGGGTGGTTTTTCGTTGTTTTGAGCATGGGTGGAACTTCAAAGCTTTTCGTAGGCCTCATGGATGGAGTCTGCAATGCTGTTCACCCATTCCGCGCTGATGCCTTCTTCCAGCATGAATTCCAGTTCATCCAGGGCTTCCTGGGTGTGGTCCCGGGCCTCTGTGGCGTGACGCTGGTACTGGCTGAACGAGAGCAGTTTGGGTTTCAGAGGCTCAAAAGGCTGTCCAGTTGAACCTGATTTTGTTTCAGGGCGGATCAGGTCGTGGGCATCATGGAGGTGGTGCACGACCTGATTGTGCGCCTGGGCGGAGGGGGAAGCCTTCAGGAGTTGCAGGGCGGCCTGGAGGGAAATGCGGGCTTTTTCGAAGGGTGTCATGGTTCAGTGTACGCCTGTTCTGGAGCAGGGAGCATGAAGATTGTCCTGTCCAGAAAGTGTACCTCCTCAGGCGTTTCCCTTATTTGCTGTAGGGGATTTCTTTGGAAATTTGTCAGACAGAATCGGATACATTAAGGATAGAGATGACTGTCATTCCGCCTCCAGAAGAACTTGCTTACCTGATCCGCTGCCCTCGGGAGTGGAATGAGTTCTATCTGGAGATGGAGCGTGACAATCGTCTGCCAGAGTTGATGGAGCAATTGCAGAGACTTCCGGTGACCAGTGTCAGAGATGCCCGAATTGGACGCATCTTGTTCCGTTTGAATCAAAAAACAGAAGCCAAAGCACTGGTGTATCAACACCGAACCTGTTTCCTTTGTCAGGCATGGTATTTTGCAATGCTTGTCAACACTGCTGAGGAAGACACCCTCAGAAAAGTGGCGGACTTGCCTCTGTCCAGACCCCTGGGTGCAGAGCTGATCAATCTCGAAGCAGAGTACCGATTGCATCTGAGTGTGGCGATTGCTGCCCAGACCCTGCGGCGCTTTTCTTATGCTGAGCAAGTTTTCAATAAAGCAATGATGATTGCAGAGGTTCTGGGAGACCAGAATGGCCGCAACATTGTTTTGTACGAAAAAGCCTGGCTCTCAATGTATGACAATCAACTGGAGGTGGCACTGGAAAGATTTTTGGCTGTCTTGAAAGTGGCCCCGCCAGGGAGCACCATGTATGATTTCAGCGGTGGCTATGCTGCCATACTGAGCTGGTTGCTGCAGCAGACTCCGCAGGAGTTGCCAGAGAGGTTTGCTGAAACCCTTGGTGCTTATCGAGGAGAGGCAGTGCCTGTCTCATCTCCTCTGGTGGAGACACTGGGTCAGTTGCGGAAATTGACCCGGGAATTTCACCTCAAACTTCCACTTTTCTATGTTCAGGAAAACCAGCATCAACGGAGCAGAAGGGTACAAAACATCCTGAGCATGACTCAAAAAGGTGGTTTTGCGATGTCTGGATTTCTTCAGTCATGTGCGCGTGCTCTGGCGCTCAGCATGGAGCATCGAACTGAGGCTCTGGAATTGCTTGAAGAAGGGTTTAAAGGTTTTGTAACCAATGTGAGCTTGATGAGCATGACCTACTGGGCCACCTACATCCAGATTCATGCCAATTTGCCCCATGCGAAAAAGGATCGTGAAGTCAAAGCCGCTTTGCGAACTCTGGTGTTTCAGTTTTCTTCCATGCCAGACGGACAGAAACAGTGGTTGATTGCCTGGATGAAAGATTTCACTCCAGTGACTTTGTACATTCTGGGAACCTACCTGGAGCCTCTTAAAGAGCAGTGCGCAGAATTTGTATTGGTGGATGAGAAAGGGGCACGCTATCAGGGCAAACGCCTGAAGCGCTATCCTGTGATGTTCATGAACCACCATGTCATCGGACTTTTGGCTGGAGAACACATTCCCATTGACCAGCGGGTCCAGGCATACCGGCACCATCATGTTCTGGCAGACCATGGTGCAGAAGTTGTGATCTACCAACCCATCATTGACCTTTTGCAAAAACCCATCCATTGAAATTGGTTACAACGAAAACCCAGAAACTGGGCTTTTTGCCCTTAATCTGGACTTATGTTAAAGAACGTCCTGAAAGCAGTTCTGGTGATGGCAGTGTTGGTTGGACAGATGGGAATGGCCGGAAAGCCCGTCAAATACACATTGATGGATGAGGGTGGCAGGTGCAGTACATGCTGAGGTTCCAGGGTTTCTTGTAACCACTTTTTGGCCGTTGTCCTGATTTCTCTTTTTTCTGGTCTGAAAATCAGTTACATCATATGCTTCAGTGCAACCTTTTAGGCGTTTTGTTACAACCCATCAATCACCTGCAGCACCTTATGTTTGACGTATGACCCCAGTCTCCCGTTCCCGTTTTACCCTTGCGGAGTGCATCCTCATCACCAGCAAAATTCCCGAAGAGGACATGGTGTGCCTGGGAATGCTGGACCCGCAGTCCATTGCAAAACTCATGGAAGTGGCCCCGGTGCGTTTCCGGGTGCAGGGTTTCACCTCTGTGCCCCGCAGGTACGAGCGTCAGGCGCGGATGGTGCTCAGGAGCCTGGGCTTGCATTAAACCCAGAACAAATCAAAGAGAGCAGAACATCTGCTCTCTTTTTTCTGATCCGTCAGAACACTGGCGGATCTGTATCTGGTGCAGGGTCCTGTTCAGGTTGCAGGGGGTCTGGAGTGAACCCTGGCAGGGTGGGTTTCTCTGTGGGGTCTGGATACTCTGGCACTTCAGGATTTCTGGGTTCAGGCGGATCGGGAACAAAGCCTGGCAGGTTGGGGTTGTCCGTCATTGCTGTCTCCTCTCTTGAGGGATCAGTCTACAGAGACCTGACATGTTTTACCGCTGGATTTCTGGCAATTGTGTGCCTGCTTCTGCAGCTTCGCGGGCTTTTCTGGCTGCCGTGCGGTCCCGCGTGAACAGGTAGAGGTTTGCTGTCCACAGGAAACGACGCAACGAGAACACCATCACCAGCAGCAGTCCTGCCATTGCACACCACAAGAGGCCCACAACCACCTCCCTTGCAGGTTGCAGCAACAATCCGACAGCAACCAGCAGGAGCAGGGCCAGATTGAGGACAAAGCCCATGACCTGGGTGGTGCAGTAGAGCAGCAGTCGGTCAGGTTGTTCCAGCAACAGAAGTGCAAAGTCCACGTCCTGGGTTTCATCCACCACTTTGCGTGAGCGGTAGGTTTCATAAGTTCGGGCATGGTCGGTCTGGCTCTTCAAAAAGGACAGGTTGATGCGAACAATCAGGAAGACCAGCAGCATGGCCCACAGCAGATCCATCAGGGTTCCTCGCTTTCTGGGTGATTGTAACAGGGTGGAAAAAAGATCCTGCTTCTGCCGTCACATGGGCATCAAACCTGAAAATGGGTGTTCCCGTCCAACAGGGTTTTGAGAGGCGTGTTACCTTGCAGCATGAAAGGACAAATTCGCAATGTTTTGATCACCGGGGCCAGTGGAAACATCGGCACTGTGCTGCATGATGGCCTCTCTGCAGATTTCAGGTTGCGGCTCACAGATGTGAAGCCCGTGGAATTTCTGCGAGATGGAGAGGAGCAGGTGCTTTGTGACCTGAGGGATTTTGACCATGTGCTGCAGGCCATGGAAGGCATGGATGCTGTGGTGCATCTGGGAGGCATCCCGCATGAGGCCCCTTTTGAGGACATCCTTGCCGTGAACATCATTGGCACCCGCAACGTGTATGAGGCGGCCCGTCTGCAGGGGGTAAAGCGTGTGGTGTTTGCAAGCAGCAACCATGCCATCGGGTTTGAACCCATGGACAGCTTTCCAGATTCTTCTGCCCTCTTCAGGCCGGACACGCATTACGGGATCAGCAAGGTGTTTGGGGAGAGCCTGGGGCGCATGTATCACGACAGGTATGGTCTGGAGGTGGTCTGTCAGCGCATCGGGACGTTTGCAGAGACACCCACCGAGATGCGCCACCTGTGCACCTGGATCAGCTTTCGGGACATGGTGCAACTCACCCGGGTGTGCCTGAACCATCCCAATCCTGGTTTTGCCATTGTATATGGCCTTTCTGGGAACACCCGAAATTTTGCGGACAACCGTCTGGCCGAGCAGATGGGTTATCATCCTCAGGACAATGCCGAAGCATTTCTGTCTGAACTGCTGTCTGCTGGGCATGATCTTTCAGAACTTAAGGTCCTCAGGATTGGCGGGTCATTTGCTGAACCTGCCCTTTGAGTCCTGTACCGTTAAACTTTTGTTTCAGTTATGATTCAGGTATGTCGATCCTTGCCACGGTTTTTGTTGTCCTCGTGATGATTGAGCACATCTACATCCTGATTCTTGAGATGTTCCTCTGGACTTCACCGAACACCCGCAAGACGTTTGGGACCACCCCTGAGTTTGCAGAAGCATCCAGAACCCTGGCGGCAAACCAGGGCCTGTACAACGGGTTTCTGGCTGCAGGTCTGCTCTGGGGCCTGCTGAGCAACCAGTGGGATGTGAAGGTGTTCTTCAGTGCCTGTGTGCTGGTGGCAGGCATCTATGGTGGACTGACAGTCAAACCCCGCATTTTTCTGGTGCAGGGGGTGCCTGCTTTGCTGGCCCTGGTCTTTTTGTTCCTCTCCAGGTGAGGTTTAAATCAGAACAGATGAGAGGAATTTCAGTCCAGACAAATCCTGTGCTGGATTAAGCTTTGCTGAATTGCGGCTTTCAGGGGTGTTTCAGGGAGATCCCCTACCATAAGCTTAATTTAAAATTCGTGAAGTTCAGATTCACCTGATTCTTCCTTGAGACCCCACCCCTGAGCCCGGGGTGGGATTTTTCTGATCTGCAGTTGTCCTTGCTGAGACATCAAAGCCCAAGGTGAAACAACACCACTTCCTGACTGGCAATGCGCCGCAGGGCTTCTGGGCTGTGGATTTGCCCGAGCACCCAGTTGGCGTCTCGCTTGTAGGCCAGATAGAGGTACAGGTCCTGTGCGGCAGGAAAGAACAGGTGGTTCAGGTCGTTGGGGTCACCCACTGCTGCAAAGAGGATGTGCAGGTCCACCCCGGCTTTCTCCAGATCGATGCGCCGCATGCCGTACAGCACCCGCGAGGGAATGCTGTCAAAGCCCTTGTCCTTGTCAATGGGAAGGGCACGCAGGATGCGGAACCCCCGGGATTCCTGCATCAGGGTGTATTCGTAAAAAGCGTACACGCGCCAGTTGAAGATGTAGAACATGCCTTGCTGCTCGGGAAACGTGACTGGAACAATCTTTTCCTCAAAAAGGTGGGGGGTCTTCTCCCGGGCCACATGTGCGAGAAGGGGGTCATGGGTGTTGAAGGCCACGTCACCGAGCTGTTTCTGGATGATGTCTTTCAGGTGAGTGCTCATGCTTCATTGTATGCCGGGAGGCTCTCTCCGGGCACAGAGGAATGCCTTACAGCTTCTGAACAGCCTGAGGTTGAGTCAAATAAAAACGCGCTCTGCTCAGCAGAGCGCGTTCCAGAAGAAGAGGTTTAATCTTTGGCGTTGCGGGCAGCATGATCAGCTTTGGCGTCATGCACGGCAGCTTTGGCCCGATCTTCGAGTTCTTCTTTCTTGTGGTGGGCTTTGTCAGCCAGGTTGTCGCTGGCTTCTGCAGCAGCTTCGTGCCCTTCTGCGCGCAGGTTGGCGGCACCCTGATTGATGCGTTCCTTGACGCTTTCGGCAGCGTCGACCAGTTTGTCTTCCAGTCTTTTCTCGCTCATACACGCTCCTTGCAAATGAAGTGCATTCAGTGTAGACCTGCGTGCCAGCAGCAGTGTGTACGTTTTTCTACATCACAAGGTGATTCAGGAAATCCCTTGAAACAGAACTTTGCTGTTCAGGACAGGTGTGAACTTATGAGCAAGGTGTTGAGCTTTTGAAAAGCCTGTTTTCAGCTTTCTTATCTGCGCTGGGTGGGGTCCCGGTCCCGGGGAGGAAGGGGAGTACTGCGGAACATCTGGTACAGGGCAAAGAGCGGCACCCAGATCAGGGCGTTCATCAGAATCAGCAACCAGGAAGCACTGTTCATGGCTGCATGGTAAAACCCCCGGGGTCACCGGAAGGTCAACAGAAGGTTTCCAGAATTTCAGGAGTCCTGGTTGGTGGGAACGATCTTCAGCGAAACAGCCTGCTGATCTGGCACCTCGATCACCAGATGGGAAAGTTCGCCGTTTCTCACCGAGATCAAGGTCTGTTCCCAGCTGTCTTGCAGACTTTCTCCTGTTGCCAGCTCTTCCAGCGAGGAGACAGTCAGACGTGAAGTTCCGTTCTGCAGTTCACTGGCTTCCATGCCAGGAAGCTGAAAGGTGATGGTGGTGTCGGGATGTTTCTGCACAAATCGGGCAATGGCCTGTTCAATGGGTTGTGCTGCGGGGTGGGAAGTGTGGCTCATGGTTTTATTGTTGAAGGTGCGGATGGACAGGACAGTGACATTTCTGGTTTTTGCACAACCATGACATCAGAAGAGGAAGGCCAGGCCTTCCTCTTCTGATGGGTAGTGTGGGGGTGGGGGAGCTGCGACCCGGTGAGTCAGGGAGTGTGCGCCTTCAATCACGGGTTCATGGGAACAGAAGGGGCCTGTTCCACTGCGATAAGCAATACAGCGACATGACGACCGCAGTCAACCATCCCATGAGCTGAGCATACCTCTTTCAGGTTCGCCTCAGGTGAGACCTGGTTCAGCTTCATGAGCAAGTTTTCGCAGAGCAATCAAGTGTGCAC
The DNA here is from genome assembly GCF_007990775.1 of Deinococcus cellulosilyticus NBRC 106333 = KACC 11606. Lineage (NCBI taxonomy): Bacteria > Thermotogati > Deinococcota > Deinococci > Deinococcales > Deinococcaceae > Deinococcus > Deinococcus cellulosilyticus. The sequence goes on from NZ_BJXB01000005.1 coordinate 212,746, forward strand.
AATGCATCAGAAAAAACCTCCGACCCTGAACGCCGGAGGTGCAATTTGCAATAGAGGATGTTGAGGGATCAGGCCACACGAATGCTGCCCAGAAGCAGATCATCCACCTGGTTGAGGGCCTCTCTCAGACGCTCGGTGTTCTGTCCAGTGGCATGGGCATATCCCAGTGCAGCACTGAATTCTTTGCGTGCTGCAATCAGCAGTTTGCGGGCGAGTTGAGGTTGCTGGGAGCGGTACAGTTTGGCTTCTTCGAAAATGCGCTGGGCTGCGCGGATGGAGCTGTGAACGCCTTCAAAATCGGAGCGGATGGGGACACTGAACATGCTCAACCTCTCTGCAAGGGGATGCTACCCATTAAACCCATCCCCCCTGAAGCCGGTCTGAAAATATGAGTGGGGACGCCCCAGCAGGTCTTTAGCGTTGCATCAGGAGCAATTCAGCAGGTCATCCAGAGGAATCATTTGGCCCAGTATTTCAGGTGCATGTCCACAAACAACAGAAGGGACCTGCTGACGGTCTCTGGTGTCTCAATGTCCCAGTCGACCGTGCCATTCAGGTCATTGAGCAATGATCCAAAATCCACCCCACTGATGGTGCGGTGAAGCAAGCGGGTGTTGGGATCAAAACTGTAACGCAGTTCGGCCCGCCCATTGCCACTTTTTGGACAGATGCTGATCTGAATGGAAGGGAACTCTGTTTCTCCCACCACCACATTCACTGGATAGTCCTTCTCCTGCAACCTGAGGGCACAGGCCTGAAAAATGGGTTGCACCACGCCAGAGACAAAATCACCCACTTTTTCAAGCTGCAGGGCTTTTTCGCGCTGCTGCCTTTCAAGTTCATCCAGTCTGGCCTGCTCCAACCGTTCGGCCTCATCAAGAATCAGGTCCAATTTCATGAGGAATTCCGTGTCCATGGTTTCATCTTAGAATTCCTCGCTGAAGTGAAGGACCCTGCCACACTTTAGGGTCGGTTTATTTTTCTGCCATTTTCGCTGCAGAAATTCTTTACACTGTTGGGATGATGAAACGACTGATCATGCTGGGGATGTTCAGCCTGACTGCAGCACAGGCCGCAGACTGGGACGTGACGGCCCTCCTGAACAACCTGAAAAGACAGGGAAAAATTCAGGATGTCCAGGTGGACAGAACACAACAGGTGAACCAGAAAAGAATCGTGAACCACCAGGTGATGCTCCGTCAGGGCAAAGAGCAGAACACTTTTGTGATCACCGGGAAGACCTCTGCTGGGAACCTGATTTTTCGGCAGTTTGATCTGCAGGTCGACAATTTCATGACCATCAGAAAGGGTGAAGTGTTCAGCAAACAGGCCGGATATGTGCAGGCTGTGCTGCTGGGGCTCTCTCAGGTGTGTTTTGCCTTTTCGGATCAGGAAAATGCTGCAGTCAGCAGCTTTTTCAGGCAAACCCTGAACAGGTACGGGCAGCAGGGTAAAAGCATGCAGACCAGCAAAACCTTTGCTTCTGTGACCGCTGCAGTGCGCATCAGTGACCAGAAACTGCAATTCACCATTGAGAATCGGGTGGCCGTGCGCAAGGACCAGTGTTCCCTGCTGGAGTGATCTTTCACTCCACAGGCACATCCCGGGTGGTGGTGTTGCCTGCCTCATCGATCAGGCGCAAGGAGAGGGTTTGCAAGGCTGCGTCCTGTTCACTGAGGGGCAGGCGCAAGGTTGCACCATCCAGCCCAAAATCTTTGCCCAGAACGTTCAGTGTGACTGCAGTGGCGTCCTGCACAGAAACCTCCAGCAGCAGCCAGCGTCCTTCCCTGCGGGCTTTGAGAAAGCGAATTTCTGGAGGGGTCTGGTCCACCAGAACCGTCTGAGAGAGGGAGAATTCACTGTTCTGCAGGGTGCTGCGCAATGTGAAGGTGTGAAGCCCATCTGCAAGAGGGAGGGGGACCTGGAAACGGCCATCCTCCTGCAGCTCCAGAGGCACCACCCGTTCTCCTTCTTCGTACCTGAGGGCACTTCCTGGCAGGACCCGACCAGCAAGCACCACCTGCTTCATGGGTTTCTGCCCCAGGGGTTGCAGTTCAATGAAAAGCGGCACAGGTGTGGGAGCGGCAGGGAGAGGGACCACCTCAGGTTGCACCTCAAGAGGTGCAGCAGGCTGCAACTGGACTGCAGCAGGGGTTTCCACCACCGGAGGCTCCGGGAGGGGCTGGATCTGCACAGGGGGTTTGTGCTCGATCACCACCTCTCCAGTCAGGGTGAATTCACGTCCTGCACGCTGGGCTCTTAAAGTGAACAGGTGCGGCCCATCAGGAAGCTCCAGGGTGAACTGAAAAGAACCATCGTCGGCCACCTCAATGGGCAGAATGTCTTTCCCTTCCTCGAATTGCAGGTTGCTGCCAGGGAGGGTTCTGCCGCTCAGGGTGAGCTGTTGCAGGCTTCCCACAGGCAAAGGGTCCAGATCGATGGTCACAGGTTTGCTGTGCAGCAGGTCCATGCTCTGGTTGAAGGCATCTAAGGGGTCGACATTTAAGGCTCTGGTTCCCTGTGCTGGAGTGAACTGCTCATTTCTCTGGATGGGAATGCTGGAGTTCTCATCTCCGGCGGTGACGGTCCCCTCAAAGACCTTGATGGTGTCATCTGCATCAATGCGGAACACCGTTCCCCGCACTCCAGCCACCAGGGTTGCTGTTCTGAACTGGTACCCTCCATTGCCTTTTTGCACCACATTCCAGGCGGTGCCCTGTTCCAGTTTCAGCACCACCCGGCGTTTCCCGGCAGAGAGTTTCTCGATGGACAGCACCCTGACTTTGCTGTTTTCATTCAGCCTGAAATAGGTGTCGTCTTCAAAGGTGAATTCTGCCCAGCTGGATTTCCCGGTCCGGATCACATCGTCGAGCTGCAGGACGCTGTTCACCCGCAGCTTTTGCCAGAGCTGGTCTTTCTGGACCTCCACTGCTCCTTTCAGGGCGGCCACTTTCACATTGCCCGGGCCGAGCAGTTCATTGTTGTACCAGGCATCGTCTTCAATGAAGTCTTTCAGGGCCTGGGTGTTCAGGTTGTAGGTTTTGCCTTCTGGGACATAAAAGAGCCCCCGTCCTGGACTGGAGATGCGTGCCAGCCCTTGCAGGACACTGATGCGGGGAGAGTTGCCGGTCAAATCCACCCGTGCCTTTCCCTGAACGAAAACATGGGTGGACCCCAGATAAAACGTGAAGCTTCCTTCTGCATAGCCCTGGCCGCTGAGCAATTGCACTTCCCGATTTCGGGGTTGCGCTGAGGAGTTGCTGCCCAGCAGGAAACGGCCCTCTGAGAACTTCAGGTCTGCCCGTCCCAGCAGGGCGCGGATGGGACGCTCAAAAGGCGTCTGGGCCACAAGGGGTTGCCAGCGGTCCGACTGGACCTCCACCTGCCCCTGAATGCTCTGCACCACCTGTGCCTGAGACATGCCGATGGAAAGAAAGACCGTCACCGACCAGAGAAGGAATCGCATGACTGAAGTGTACCTGAAAGAAGCAGGACAGGTGGGCAAAAACCAGCAGGATCAGCCCTGATTGAAACGGTGCTCCACAGGGAGTTCATCTTCCTGCTGCACCGCACGGGCCACTTTCATGGCCAGAGGGAAAGTCACCCCGAAATACCAGCCTTCCTCAATGCCCTGTGGAGTCTGGCGGTAACAGGCCATCACCGGGCCGTAACTGCATGCCCCCAGACAGCCACTGGTGGTGTAACGGATGCTGCCTCCAGACTTGTAATACATCAGGTGTTCCTGCTCCAGAGCGCGGGTGAGGGCCAGGTGCAAAAGATCCGCACCACGCTGTTTGCAACTGGTGTTCTGGCACAGCATCAGGTGCCCTCTGGTGGGAAAAAAGCGGGGTTTGCTCATGCCAAATCTCCTTCCTGCTTTTTGAAACAGTGAAGGTGTTCAGCATGAATAAACCGTGGCTTACCCACGCAGGATCACCACCTGCCTGCCCTGGTGGGTGACCACATCCACCTGCACCCCATAGGTCTCCTGCAAGAGGGCAGGGGTGAGGGTGTCCTGTGGGGTTCCCTGCTGGATCACCTGCCCTGAATGCATCAGGGTGATGTGGTCTGCCAGAGCAGCAAGGTTCAGGTCGTGCACCACCAGGATCACGGTCAGGCCTTTCTCGACCTCCCGTTTCAGCAGGCGGATCAGGTCGGCCTGGTAGGCGATGTCCATGTGGTTGGTGGGTTCATCCAGCAGCAATACTTTCGGTTTTGCCGCAAGGGCGCGGGCCAGCAACACCCGCTGTTTTTCCCCTCCGGAAAGCTCTCCCACCAGACGCCCCTTGAAGCGGAAGGTGTCTGTGCGGTGCAAAGCCCAGGTCACAGCCTCCTCATCTTCGGGGGTGGTGCCGCTGAGGGGATTCGGCAAAATGCCCCACAGCCAGACACCCGTCTGGGGTCGCCCCAGACCCACCAGTTGCTCCACCGTCAGGTCCTCAGGGAGGGTCTGGGTCTGGTCCAGATAAGCCAGAACCTGTGCCCGTTCCCTTCTGGGGTAGCTGGACAGCGGCCTGCCCAGAAGCTGAACTTTGCCCTTTGTGGGTTTCAGCCAGCCGAGCAGGGCCTTCAGCAGTGTGCTTTTTCCTGCCCCGTTGGCTCCCAGAATGGCGCAGAGCTTTCCTTCTGGAAAAGAAGCCTGCAAATCCGTAAGGATCTCTTTCTCCCCGATCTTTACCGAGAGGCCCTGAACTTCAAAGCTTTTCATGCGTTTCTCCTGAGCAGGTAGAGGAAAAAGCCTCCACCCACCAGGGTCATCACAATGCCCACCGGAAGTTCTGCAGGACGGATCAGGGTGCGGGCCAGCAGATCTGCGGCCACCAGCAGGACCCCACCCAGCAGGGCACTCATGGGGATCAGCACCGGATAGTGCGACCCCACCAGCCTTCGCATGATGTGCGGGGCAATCAGACCCACAAAACCGATGATTCCCACATAACTGACCGCCACCGCAGTGATCAGGCTGCTGGCAATGATCAGCAGCCATTTCAGGCGATCCACGGGAATGCCCAGGCTGTAAGCCGTGGCCTCACCCAGTTGCAGGGTGTTGAGGGGTTTTGCCAGACTCTGCAGGAAAATGCCTCCCAGCAGCAGGTAGGGCAGCATCACCTGAATGTTCTGCCAGCTCGCAAAAGAAAGGTTCCCCAGCGTCCAGAAGAACACCTGCCGCACATCGTCTTTGTGTTGCAGCATCAGGTAGGTGCTGATGGCGGTGCTGAGGCTTCCCACCACCACGCCCGTGAGGATCAGGTTGGTGGTCTTCAGGACTTTGCCCTGGGCAGAGAGGGTCAGGGTGAGGGCGACACTGAGCAGGGAGGCCACCAGCGCGAAAACAGGAATCCAGCTGTTCGGAACCCCCAGCACCAGGCCCACCGTGGCCCCCAGAGAAGCCCCGGAAGCCACGCCCATCAGGTACGGATCGGCCAGAGGGTTTCTGAAAAGGCCCTGGTAGGTGGCCCCACTCATGGCGAGGCATGCCCCGACCAGCATGCCCATGAGCACCCTGGGGAAACGCACGTCCCACACAATCACTTCCAGGCCGTCTCTGGCCTGACCGCTGAACCCTTTCAGCAGGGCGGTCAGGGTGGTCAGGACCGGGATGTTCACGGTGCCCAGGCTGACCGCGAGCAACACGCAAAGCAGCAAGGCCCCCACCGTCAGCAGCAGGGTGGGATAGACCCGCCTTTTCACCGGGAGCACTTGCTGCATGGCATCACTTCCTGGCGAGCTCAGGGTGCAGCAGTTTCACCAGACCCCTGAGGGCCTCACCAATGCGCGGACCGGGACGGCCCAGCATCAGGTTCAGGTCCCATGGGATCTCAATGACCTTCTTGTTCTTCACGGCATCGATGTTGCTCCAGCCTGGACGCTTCTGGGCGTCTGCCAGACTGAGGCCCAGCATCACCTGGGGGTTCTTTTCGATCACCAGTTCAGGGCTGATTTTGGGGAAGTCGCCCAGTTCGGCCGGAATGATGTTCTGTGCGCCAGCCTTGGTGAGGATCACGCCCATGAAGGAGTTCGGACCAATGCTGTAGGGGGCAGGATCAATCTCGAAGTACACTTTTGGGGTTTTGACGGTCTTCGCCAGAATCTCGTACTTTTTGACCTCGGCCTGCACTTTGATGTTCAGGTTTTTGGCTTCTTTTTCGCGGTTCAGCACCTTGCCGAGCAGGGTGGTCTTTTTGAAGATGTCCTGATAGGTCTCGGCATTCACCGCAATCACCGGGATGCCCGCCTGGGTCAGGCGCTCGGTCAGTTTGCCATACTTGCTGGCCAGCACCAGATCGGGTTTCGCTGCAATGATGCCTTCCACATTGGGGTTGTAGAGGCCACCAAAAGCCTGAACTTTCTCCACACTTTTGGGAAAGTCACTGTAGTCATCGCGCCCGATCAGGCGGTCACACACGCCCAGGGCACACACGGTCTCGGTGTTGCTGGGCAGCATGCTGATGATTTTGAGGGGCTCTTTTTTGATCACCACGGTGTTGCCGAGGTCATCTTTCACGGTCAGTGGGTACTTGGTGGCAAAAGCGCAACCAAGCAGCATCACTGCACTCAACACAAAACGCTTCATGAACACTCCTGTTCTTCTCGTTGGACGGCTGCGGGATGAAAAAACCGCCAGTGATGGCGGGCGTCTTTGGCAAAACAGGGTTTTGCGCAAAGCCCCCTGGTTCCGCGAGAGGTGCTTGCTTCAGGTGTTCGGACTTCCAGACTTCTGGTTACCGTTGCGCGACAGTCCCGGACTGGTGTGGCACTCACACTTCACCGGCGTTCCCCTGGGTTGCTCTTCACAACCGTGTCTCAGATTACGCCCTGAGGCCAGACAAATCAACATCGTCATGGTCCCTCAGGTGAGATGGCCATGTACGTTTTCTGTAAGGAAAATGAGCGTACACTGAAGGTGACCTCTATGAAACGTGCATTGTTGACACTGGTGACTTTCCTGAGTGGCATGGCTTTTGCCTTACAGATCAAGGCTTCCTACAAGACGGTGGGGGCCAGCCGGGCTCCAGCTGTGGTTCAGTTTGTTGCAGAAGCAGACGAACTTTTCCCTGCAGGGACACGCTTCTCCTGGAATTTCGGGGATGGAACAGGCAGCGAGGAACCCAATCCTCGCCACACCTATTACAAACCCGGAAATTACAGGGCCACAGTGCAGATTCAGGTGCCTGGCATGCGGACCCTCAAAATTGACCTGACCGTCAAGGTGGAAGGTGAACAGGAAAAAGCAGGTTTTGTGATCCTGTTCTCACCAGACCGCACCGCCGAACTCGTGAACATGAGCCGCATCTACAAACCCAATCCAGTTGCCAACTGGCTGATCAATGGCAAAACCGTGCAGGGAGACCGCATCTTCCTGCGTTCCAGCGCAGCCAGCAAGGAAAAGCTGCAGCTCTCCATTGAGGGCAGCAAAGGCAAATACACCACCACCACCGAATTCAAAATGGGACAGTTCAGCCAGAACCTGCCTTTTGAGGCCGCTGTGCTGGTCCTCACCAACGACCTGAGGGTCAAAGGCTGGAACTGCGACACCAAAGACTTCTCTGGCACACCCCTGCCCCTCCTCAGAAAAAATGCCACCCTGGACCGTGCCGCCCTCGCCCAGTCCGTGGGCATGGCCGCCAACCTGTACTTTGCCCACCAGTCCCCCAGGGACAACTCTGCTCCAATGGACCGGGCCATTGCCGCAGGTTACAACGCCAGAATCGTTGGTGAAAATATCGCCAGAGGCTACAAAACCCCCGAGGAAGTCGTGGACGGATGGGCCCACAGCCACGGTCACTGCGTCAACATCATGGGTGATTTTGAAGAGATCGGGGTGGCTTACATCGAAACCCAGGACAAAACCAATAACCACTACTGGACGCAGGTGTTCGGGGTGCCTTTTAAGTGAACAGTTTACAGTCCACAGTTTACAGTTTTGGCTTCAGCACATGCTTTTGCTCTCAAGCTCTCTGTGAACTGTCTGCTGTAAACTGTTCACTTTAAAATCAATCCGACTCCAGCGGATAATACCTGCTGGCGTACACAGCCATGTTGATCAGCACCACGTAAAAAAGCACCACCAGCAGCACAATGATCCAGCCGTGGATGTTTCCGACGTGGTACAGCTCCAGGTACTCGCTGAAAGCGTACTTTTCGCCTTTCAGGCGGCCTGTGTCCACCTTGGTGATCCACACGATCAGGATGCCTGCGTACAGCCACAGGTAATTGCGTCTGAGCCTCCAGCCCATGGCGTCCACGCGGCGCATCGGGCTCATGGGTTTGGCGAGTTCTCCGAGCAGCACCTGGTGCCAGCTGCCGTCTACCGGATCTCCAAGCATGGCCGGGTAGAAGAAACGTTCCATGATGCGCACCCGGTGGTGGGCAATCTCGTACTGCCTGAACCTGCGGGATTCGAGGTGCAGGAAGAAGTAATTCATGAACATGGCAAACAGGAACACGGCGTGGGTGACTTCATTGGAAAACGCGAAAGAAGCAATACCGGCACTGGTCACCACCGCCCAGTTGGTGGTCATGTCCAGACGCTGGCGGTAGGCGGTCATGCGGCCCACCTCGGCGCGGTACAGGTGGATCAGGGCATTCGCAGAATTGCTGCTGTAGCTGCTGTCGGTTTTTTTGTCACTCAGCGCCGTCACATTTTGATTATAGCCATCTGGTGAACAGGGTCAGCCGTCCTCGCCAACATGAAGTTTTGGTCAAGAGAGCAGCAGGCCAAAAGCGACCTGTGGCAAAAAGACTCCTCTCACCTCCAGATATACTGCTCTGGATGCAAGAACAGCTCCTGGACTGGTACCACCGAGAAGCCCGTGACCTCCCCTGGAGGCGCACCCGCGACCCTTACAAGATCTGGGTTTCAGAGGTGATTCTGCAGCAGACCCAGGTGGTGACGGGCACCGCCTATTACGAGCGTTTTGTGGAGCGCTTTCCCACCGTTCAGGCCCTGGCAGAGGCCACTCTGGAGGATGTGCTGCAAGCCTGGGAGGGGTGCGGTTACTATGCACGGGCCAGAAACCTGCATGCTGCAGCCAAACAGATCACAGGCCAACCCTTTCCAGAAACGTATGAAGGCTGGCTTGCCCTGAAAGGGGTTGGACCCTACACGGCAGCAGCCGTCAGCAGCATTGCATTTGGTTACCCAAAGGCTGTGGTAGATGGGAATGTCCGGCGGGTCCTCAGCCGATGGTTTGCTGTGAAGGAACCCTCCGATCACTGGCTGCAGACCACAGCAGACGAACAGCTGTTCCATGCAGACCCCAGCAGCTGGAATCAGGCGGTGATGGAACTCGGGGCCACCATCTGCACACCGAAAGCTCCAAAATGCCCTGTCTGTCCTGTGAAGGATTTCTGCAAGGCCTACCAGTCTGGCAATCCCACGGCGTACCCTGCTCCCAAAGTCAGGGCAGAAGTCAAGGAAGTTCAGGCTGTGGCCCTGATTGTTGGAGACCAGCACAACCTCTACATCGAAAAACGCCCTGAGAAAGGACTGCTCGGGGGACTCAGCGGGCCTCCTCTGGAGCAGGTGCAAGCTGGAGAGACGGTTGAAGATGCTCTGAAGCGCCTGCTGGATCGCCTTTCGGTGCCTGATGCAAAACACCTGGGCACCACCGAGCACACCATGACCCACCGGCATTTTGTGGTCCGGGTGTATCAGGCTGAAGCAGACCTGCCCCTTTCTGCAAGCACGGCAGCCATGTCAAAACTGGACCGCAAGATTCTGAGGTTGCTGCAAGAAAAGCAGGGGGCTCTGTTTGGTTGAGGGGGCAGTCAGCGGTCAGCCCTCAGCCGTCAGCAGAAGATCGGCAGATGCTTTTGCAGCAGGCCAGCAGCAGGTTTGAGATGCAGGGAGCGGAAGGACGTCTGTTCTGTCTGCCTCTGGCAAAAGCATCCCTGTGTTTGGTGCTGACCGCTGATTGCTGACGGCTGATCGCTTTCCAATGCAACAACGACCCATCAGCGACTTTGCCTTACTCTGCCTTCCCTTCCCCTCATCACATCCCTTTCAGACAAGGGTGCTACACTGGATCGGATGGGCCGTGCCAGACTCAGGCTGGACACGGCATTCACACTTATGAGAGAAGCCCGTGCCCCCCAGGTGAACATCAGAAAAGCATTTCATTTCTTCGAAGACCTTCAGAAACCCCTGTACTGGTGGTATGAGCGTCGCATCCTGCGTGCTGTAAAGGCCCACGGGAAGATGCCCCGACACCTGGGCATCATTCTGGATGGCAACCGGCGTTTCGCACGCAGCCTCAACAAGGAGATCAAGGCCGGACATGAGGTGGGTGCGCACAAGGCTTACGAGGTGCTGGAGTGGTGCCTGCTGCTGGGCATTCCCCATGTGACCCTGTGGGTGTTCTCTTCGGACAACAAGAGCCGGGACCCGCAGGAGGTGGCGGACCTGCTGGAACTCTTCACCCGGGAAGCCGCCAAGATGGTGCATGATCCCCGCATCCATGCCAACAAGGTGCGCATCAAACTGATCGGGCAGATCAACGATTTCCCCGAGCAGACCCGCGAGGCCCTCAGGCAACTGGAAGAAGCCACCTGCACCTACACGGGCATGGTCCTGCACATCGCCATTGGTTACGGTGGCCGCGAAGAGATCGTGGGGGCCGTCAAACGCCTGATGGCCGACAAAGTGCAGGAAGGCAAATCTCTGCAGGAACTTGCCGACTCACTGGATGTGACAGACATTGGAAACTATCTGGACACTGCAGGGGCCCCTGATCCCGATTTCATCATCCGCACGAGTGGCGAAATCCGACTTTCAGGCTTTCTGCTCTGGCAGAGTGCCTACAGCGAGTATTACTTCTGCGATGCCTACTGGCCATCTTTCCGCAGGGTGGACTTTTTGAGGGCCATCCGCAGTTTCCAGGACCGGGAACGGCGCTTCGGGAAGTAAACAGGGTTCCGTCCAGTACAATGTGCACCAGAAACCATCTCCCCAAGTGGGAGATTTTGAATGTGAGGAACAAGGTTTGAAACAGGCCAGACTGCAAAAAATCCAGCGGGTGCTCTCTTTGCGGCAACCCACCCTGACGGTGCTTCTTGAGGAAGTGCACAAGCCCCACAACCTCTCGGCGATCCTGCGTTCCTGTGATGCTGTGGGGGCCATGGAAGCCCACGCCATTGTGCCCAGAGGGGGCATGCCCACCTACAATGCCACTTCGGGAAGTGCAGAGAAGTGGGTGCCCCTGCACACCCACAAGGAGGTGCTGCCCACCATCGAAAGCCTGCAGCAGAAGGGCTTTCAGGTGCTGGCAACCCACCTTTCTGAGCGTGCCGTGGACTATCGCGACGTGGATTACACCCGTCCCACCTGCATCCTCCTCGGAGCAGAAAAATGGGGCGTGTCGGAGGCGGCTGCAAAGGCAGCAGACCAGAACATCATCATCCCCATGATGGGCATGGTGCAGAGCCTGAACGTTTCGGTGGCTGCAGCAACAATCCTGTTTGAAGCGCAAAGACAGCGGCAGGTGGCCGGGATGTATCAGGAGCCCCAGATCGATCCTGAAACCCTGAAACGCCTGACCTTTGAGTGGCTGTACCCGGATCTGGCTGAAATTTACCAGGACAGGGGAGAAGCCTACCCGGACATCGACGAAGAAGGCATGATTGTTCAGGGCAGCCATCAGCCATCAGTGGTCAGCGATCAGCCTTAAAGACAGATTGAGGTTTGCAGCGGATTTGTGACCTGCTGGACATCCAGCAGGTTTTTATCTGGCAGGAGACTCTGCTGGACCAAGTCCTGTGTCTCGCAGAATTTTTTGCAAGGTGTCCTCAAGGGTCAAATGTGAGTGCAGCATTGTTTCTGGAACATCGGGAAGCAGATCTTTCCGGGTGTACCAGGTCTGCATCATCTCAGGGGTGAACTCTGTGGCCTGTGGTCTGGTGGCATGTCGCCGGACCGTTTCCTCAAAATCAAGATCGAAATAATAGAAAAAGCTCTGTGCAGGGTGGTCCCTGTAGAGTTGAGTCAGCATCTCTGCATAACGCTCCCTGTGAAAAATGCCCTCCAGAATCACGTGGTAGCCATGCGAGAGGGCATACCGCACGTTCAGGTCAATCAGGCCGATGTTGACCCCTCCTGGCAGGTCATGCTCACGCAGCACGATGCGCCGGAAATGGTCCTGTTCGATCCAGGCGACCCCACGCCCCAGTTTTTCCCTGAGCGCCCGGGCGGTGGTGCTTTTGCCGGAACCGGAATTTCCCCTCAAGACCATCAGTTTTGGAATTTCTGCTTCCATGTTTGCATTGTATCTGCAGGTGCCTGGAGCGCCTGATTGCTCCACTTGCCGAAAAACCAGTGAACAGATGTTCAAACCTTTTGATGTTTTGACCAGGCTGTTTTACTGTGAAGGATATCCACCCCTTCAGGGTCATTTCTTGCATCGTCACCCATCCGACAGAACTTCAGGGACACAACCCCCCAAATAGAGACGGAGGCACACATGAACAGGCAGAACGCACTCAACAGGCTCAGCGACACTTTCGATGTGATCGTGATCGGCGGAGGGGCAACCGGCCTGGGTTCTGCCGTGGATGCCGCCGCCAGAGGGTACAAAACCCTGCTTCTTGAAGCCCATGACTTTGCCAAAGGCACCTCAAGCCGCAGCACCAAACTGGTGCACGGTGGTGTGCGTTACCTGGCACAGGGCAATGTTTCGCTGGTCCGCGAAGCCCTCCACGAGCGTGGACTCCTCAGCCGAAATGCACCCCATCTGGTGCGCAGCCTGGGCTTTGTGATTCCTGCCTACGACTGGTGGTCCAGACCCTTCTACGGGATTGGCCTGAAGATGTACGACCTGCTTGCCGGACGCCTCAACATCGGGAAAAGCAGGATACTGGGCCGCGATGAGGTGCTGGAATCCATCCCCACCCTCAAGCACAAAGGTCTGCAGGGCGGCGTGCTGTACCACGATGGTCAATTCGATGATGCCAGGCTCGCCATCACCCTGATGCGGACCCTGCATGACCTTGGCGGGGTGTCCCTCAATTACGCTCCGGTCAGGGGCCTGATCAAAGAGCACGGCAAAGTCGCTGGTGTGAAGGTGCAGGACAGCGAAACAGGCACCGAATACGAGGTGCGTGGAAAAGCCGTCATCAACGCTACTGGAGTGTTTGTGGATGCTGTGCGCCGCATGGACGAACCCGAGGTGCGCCCGATGCTCTCTCCGAGTCAGGGGGTGCACCTTGTGCTGGATCAGGAATTCCTTCCCGGTGACCGCGCCCTGATGATCCCCAGAACCGACGACGGACGGGTCCTGTTCGGGGTGCCCTGGCACGGCAAAGTGGTGGTTGGAACCACCGACACCGCTGTGCCAGACGTCAGCCTGGAACCGCACGCCCTGCCGCAGGAAGTGGACTTCATCCTCAAAACCGCCCGCAGGTACCTGGGAAAACAGCCCTCCGAGACGGACATCAGAAGCATTTTTGTGGGCCTCAGGCCCCTGGTCAAAGCAGAAGGGGCAAGCTCCACAGCGGCCCTCTCCCGGGACCACACCATCCGGGTGTCCCAGAGCAACCTGATCACCATCACCGGAGGCAAATGGACCACCTACCGCCGCATGGGACAGGACGCCATTGACCGGGCCATCGAGGCGACTGGACTCCGGGACACCCCCCACCGCACCGAAGCCCTGAAACTGCACGGTCACACCACAGACGCCCTCTCCGAGCCCCTCAAGGTGTACGGAACGGACGCCGAAAAGGTCCTGACCCTCCCCGGAGCAGACCAGAAACTGCACCCGGACCTGCCCTACCTCGAAGCAGAAGTGCGCTTCGCTGTGCGCTACGAAATGGCCCGTACCGTCGAGGACATCCTCTCCAGACGCACCCGTGCCATTCTGCTCAATGCCCGTGCAGCCACAGAAACCGCCTCCAGGGTGGCCCAGATCCTCAGGGAAGAACTGCAGACCTCCGAGCAGAAAGTCAGCCAGCAGGTGGAGCAGTTCCGGGACGTGACCCGACAGTACCAGCACCTTTGAGAGGGAATGCAAAGCCGCTGATGGGTCGATGTCCTTGTGGTCAGCCGTCAGCCCTCAGCCGTCAGCACAACAACACAGGGGTGCTTTGACTTCAGCCAGATAGACGCTTCTCTTTCCACCACAGGTCAAACCTTTCCATGCTCTGCAGCAAAAGCATCAAAGCCTCTTTCGCTGATGGCTGAAAGCTGATCGCTTCACACCCTCCACATGGCCGAACTTTGAACTTGCCGTGGAGGATCAGGCCGGTGGCTCCCTGTCCTATACTGAAACCTATGGCATCAACACTGAAAATTGATGAATCCTGGTACCACCGCACCACCCAGGTGAAGGACCGCACCTCTGCAGGCGGAGTGATTGTCCGTCTGAAACAGGGGCAGATTCATGTGGCGGTGGCCCAGGAGGTGGGTGGACAGTGGGCGCTCCCCAAAGGTGGCGTGGAAAGAGGGGAGAGCCTGCTGCAGGCCGCCATTCGGGAGGTCCGGGAAGAGACTGGCCTCACCGAAATTGTTTCGCTGGGCAAGCTCGGCGTGAAAGAACGCTACGGCCTGAAAAAAGGCATCTGGATCACCCAGCATTTCTTCCTGTTCATCACCCGTCAGGTGAGTGGGGTCCCCACCGATCCCCGACACACCCAGGGGGTGCGCTGGTTTGAGCTGTCCCAGTTTCCGGACCTGTTCTGGCCCGAGCAGACCGCACTGGTGCGGGAATCTGCCCAGACCATTCAGGAGCGGGTCAGGGCCTACACTTCCCGCAGGTGAGGTTGCTGGCGCAGACCCAGCACAATCACACTGGCCCGGTCACGGGGCAATTCAATGGTGGCAAATCCCGTGTCCCCGAAAGGGAACACGCAATCCGCACTGCACCCCATCAGCACATGCAAGGCTGCATTGAGGATGCCTCCATGTGACACCACCAGGGCGTTCTCTGCCCCGGATTGAAACAGGTTTTCCAGGGCCAGGCTTGCCCTCCGTCTTGCCGCTTCTTTGCTCTCGCCCCCGTCCACAGTGCGGTTCTGAAACCTGTGCCGGAAATCAGGCATGGGGTATTTTGCATGGGCTTCTTCCCGGGTCATGCCCGCAATGGGGGTGTTGTCCAGTTCCATCCAGTTCGGGGTGGGAATGGGGGTCAGCCCCAGAGGCTCACAGACAACCTCAGCGGTTCTGCTGGCCCGGACCAGCGTTGACGCTTCCACCCGATCAAACCCTGGTGGATTCGCCGCCCAGTAAGCAGCCAGTTTGCGCGCCTGCTCCAGGCCCACTTCTGTGAGGGGACTGTCATAACGGCCTTCAATGACGTTTTCATCGTCTGCACGGGAACGCCCGTGTCTCAGGAAAGTGATTCGCATACGGGTTCCATTTTAGGGCAGAAGGCAATGAAGGCTCATCCGCTCGTTTGACCTTCTGCTTTCTGTTCACTTCCGCACATCCCGCCAGTCCCTGAGCAGCCTTTCCACCGTGCGGCGGTTGCGGTGCTCGATCTCCTGCTTTCTGGGGATTTCCACGGCATCGTCCCACCAGTGGGCCGGGATGGGGTCTTCCGTGGGGTTGGGGGAAAGCCAGGCTTCGCGCCAGCTTTCAGGCAGGACTTCGGGTACAGGTTGACCGCTGAGGGCCAGGTACAGGAGGGCCCACGCTCTGGGAGCGACATTGTAAGTGGCGTAGCCTCCACCTCCTGTGGCAACGATGCGCCCTGAGCAGTAGGTGTCTGCGTAGCGCACAATGCGTTCGTAAATGTGGGACATGCCCTGCACGGTCAGGCACAGGTCCGCCAGGGGGTCTTGCTGGTGTGGGTCACATCCGGCCTGAAGGAGCAGAACATCAGGCTGGAACCACTCGAAGGCTTCTGGAAGCAGCAGGTCCATCACCTCCAGAAAACTGTGGTCCTGGGTGTAGGGCTCTAAAGGCACATTCAGGCTGTATCCGCTGCCATCCCCCTGACCGAGCTCGTAGGTGCTTCCGGTTCCGGGCCACAGGTAGCGGCCACTCTCGTGCAGGCTGATGGTCAGCACATGGCGGTCATGGTAGTGCAGCATCTGCACCCCATCTCCGTGATGGGCGTCGATGTCGAGGTAGGCAACCTTATATCCGGCCATGCTGAGGCGTCTGGCGGCCACCGAGAGGTCGTTGTACACGCAAAAACCTGCGGCCATGCGGTGCTGGGCGTGGTGCAGGCCTCCGCCCACATTGAAAGCCCTTTTGTAGGTTCCGTCCATCACCAGTTCGACTGCTTTGACGGTGCCGCCCACGATGGACAGGGTGGCCTCATGCATGTCCGGAAAGGTGGGGGTGTCGGTGGTGTCCAGCCCGAACTCCCTGGCCCGTTCCAGATGCTCGCCCACCGAGGCACTTTTGACCATGTTCACGTAATCCTTTGCGTGGGTCAGCATCAGTTCTGCGTCGGTGATGGAGAGGGGCAGGTGCAGGTCCTCGTCACGGATGGCGTTCAGTTCCCGCAGCAACGACAGGGTGAGTTCTCCACGGATGCTCTTGAAAGGATGGTCTGGTCCCAGTTTGTACTTCTGGTACTCAGACGAGTAAATGAAAGCCGTGGGGGTCAGGACGTTCATTGCGGGTAGACCACCTGAAATCCGGCTTCCCGCAGCTTGTGGGCCGCTGCTCGCACATTCATGGTCTGGATGCGGAACAGGAAGCGCTGGTGCTGGTCGTCGGTCTGGCTGGTCAGGACCGAAACGATGTTGATGCCCAGATTGGCCATGAGCTGGCTCACCCGCGCAAGTTCGCCGGGTTCGCTTTTCAGTTCGACCTCCAGACGGCTGCTGGGCTGGTGCACCCCGGTCAGGTTGATGATGGCGTCCAGCAGGTCAATGCCTGTCACAATGCCGACCACCTGATCCTCGTCATTCAGCACCATCAGGGACCCTACTTTGTGGGTCCGCATGATGCGAGCGGCCTCTTCGATGGGCTGGTCCTCGTCCACCGTCAGGACCGGACGGACCATCAGGCGCTCGATGGTCTGCTCCTGCAGGGCTTTCACATCCGGGGTCACAAAAGCAGAAACCACCCAGCGGATGTCCCGGTTGGACACCATCCCGAGCAGTTTCCCATCCTGCATGATGGGCAGGTGGCGGATCTGGTTTTCCTGCATCACCAGAAAAGCGTCATGAATGCTGGTGTCCGGCTGGACAGAGAGGGGATGTCTGGTCATGATGTCCCGAACAAGCATGGCTTCCTCCTGAAGGGCATGGCAAAAAGTCACAGTTTCAAGCTGCCTCCAGCCTATGCCTGGGCAGGTCTTTCTGTCCACACCTGATGTGTTCAAACCTTGATGTTTTCAGCGGCTCAGGTCCAGGCCCCGGGTGCTCCTCAGGAACCTCAGGCGCTCAAATTCCGCCTGCAACTCCTCCCGGACCTCACTCCCCATGCGCACCATCAGGGCATTGCCCGGGTAGGAGATGATTTCAGGGTCGTCGGTTTTCATCACCACAAAACCCACCCGTGAATACAGTTTCTCCAGCAACCTGCGGTAGGCGTAGGTGGAAAGCCCGGTGTTCTCCAGATCGTAATGCCAGTGGTACAGGGTTGCAATGATGATGTTCTCCTGAAAGCTCTCCGGAGGCATCATCACATCCAGCAACCTGCGGGCCAGACGCTGGGCGCGGAATTCCGGGGCACTTTCCACAGCCCCGAGTTCCAGAATGCCTTCCACAGTGGCCTCTCCAAAACGCTGGTATCTGTCCGGTGGATGGAGGGTGGCATAGCACACCACCTGACCGTCACACAGCACGGTCCCCACACTGCCCTCTTCAAGTGCGGTGATGCCAACCAGGGCCGAATGCTGCTTGTGGGCCGGTCGGAACACATTGAGGTGAGGATGCAGCGGATGCTGTTCCAGCACTTCGGTGGGGGTGGGGTACACAAATTGAAACTCGGACATCATATCCATTGTGCCGATTTTGGGCAGGGTTGAGTAGTGACATTTATCTAAAAGCCGAGAGCCCAGAGCCGACGGCCAAGAGCAATTTAAACCCATGCACATCAGACCTCACATTCCTGATATCAAAGCATCAGCTTTTGCTTTTTGTGGCCCTCGGCCCTGTCTTGACCCCTACAACGCGCCTCAAATATGTCTTCTTCAGCGCTGGGTCGCTCGGCCCTCGGCTGCCAAACAAAGACAGGGTTTTCAACTGCAGGATCACTTCCATGTGGAAGCTTCCCCTATGGCCTTCTCTCATGCAGCCTTGCTAGAATCCATGCGTGGTTCTTAAATTGACTCGCTATCTGCTGCGCGAAGTGCTGCCGCTTTATCTGGTGGGCTTCGTGGTTTTCACCATATTGATGACCACAGACCTGCTCAGTTCCACGGTGGGAGTGATGCTCCGGAACCGCACACCGCTGAACGAAGCCCTGCTGATGTTTGCCCTGCGCATGCCCGATTTCATTTCGAAGGCGCTGCCTGTGGCCGTTCCTTTTGCCATCCTGCTTGGTCTCGGGCGTCTGGCCAAAGACAGCGAATTGAAAGTGATCTTCACTTCAGGGATCACCCCGAGCCGCCTGCTGGCCCCACTGCTGTTGCTGGGTGCGGTGGTGAGTGGGGTGCTGTTCTTTCTGGATGCCAACATCCGTCCGGTGGCGAATGCCAGGTGGTGGGACACCATCAACATTGTGTACAACGGGGCTCCACCGCCCAAAGAAGAACAGCTGTTCACCCAGGTGCAAGATGGGGTGCTGTACAGTGCAAGCAGCATCCGCCAGACCACACCGGACATGGCGCAACTTTCGGGTGTGATGGTTCGTTCTCCTGAAGGGACGTACACCGCAATGGGAGGACAGTGGGATTCCAGACAGCAGACCTGGGAGCTGTTCAGTGTCTGGAAGGTGGCCGGGGAAAACCAGGCCCCGACCTTTGAGCCCCGCAAAACCTTTCCTTACTCTGGAAAGCTGGTGGAGTTTACCCCTCTGCCAGAGTACCTGTCCATTTCCCAGATCCAGCGCAAACTGGCTTCTGGAAACATCAGTCTGGAAACTGAGCGTTCGCTGCGCTTTGAGTTGCAGAGAAGGTTTGCAGAGCCCCTTTCTGCTTTCTGTTTTGCTTTTGCTGCTGCTGCACTGGGTCTGCTGCTCAGGGACCGCTCCTGGGCGTTCATTTCGGTGATCCTGCTGATTTTTGTGTATTACGTGCTGTGGTCTTACACGCCAGAACTTGCCAAAGTCGGTGCGTTGCCCGTCTGGCTTGCTGCATGGCTTCCTGATGGGGTGTTCGTGCTGCTGGGTGCAGGCCTGATGAGGAGGCTTGTGTGAGACGCCGCATCGATGAGTACGTCATCCGGGAGATCCTGCCCCTGTTGATGGCCGGGATGCTGGTGGTGGTTCTGCTGCTGCTGATCGCCGTCTTCATTGAGGTGCTCGGTCCCATCCTGGCGAAGGGGGCAAATCCTCTGCTGGTGGGAAAACTGATCGCCTACAGCATCCCTGAAGCTGTGGGACGTGGATTGCCCATTGCTCTGCTTTTTGCTGTGCTGATTGCCATGACCCGTCTGGCTGCAGACAGCGAAATCAAGAGTGCGCTGGCCGGAGGGATTTCTCCCAGACGCCTGATGAGCCCGGTCATGGTGCTCAGCGTGGTGGTGGCCCTGGTCAGCTTCCTGAATGTGGCCCTCTTTGTGCCCAGGAGCACCGAGCAGGCCCTGCAAACGCAGCGGGACATCCTGCTGGACAACCCGCGTGTGCTGGTGAAGGAGGGAACCGTCTTCAAGGATGCCCTCAACCGTGCCATTTACATTGATGAGATTCTGCCAGGAAACCAGCTCAGGGGGGTGCAGGTGATCCAGCTCAACACTGCAGAGCCTCCCCGTGAATTGATCTCTGCAGAACGCGGGATTCTGGAGAACTCCACGGGAACAATCGTGCTGTACGACGGTCAGCGGGTGACTTACCGCGATGCCAAACCTGTGACCATTGCTTCCTTCAAGGAAGCCAGACTGCCCGTGCAGGACCTGCAGGCAACCTTCACAGGAGGCTTGAAGTCCGTGCTGGTCAACCAGACCATTCAGGAACTCTGGACGCGGGTCAAGCAGGCCAGAGACCAGGGTTTCCCTGCTTACGCTGAAAACACTGCACTGCAACGCAAGTTCGCAGAGCCTGCTGCTGCCATTGCCTTCGGATTTTTTGCGGTGACCCTGGCCCTGTATTCCTTCCGTTCTGGAACCAACGTGGGTCTGGTGTGGGTGCTCAGCCTGACTTTTCTGTATTACGCCACCTGGAGCGTGTTTCGGGTGATGGGAGAAAACGGTGCTCTGCCTCCTGTCATCGCTGCATGGGCCCCAGATGCCCTGTATGTGCTCGCTGGGCTGGGCCTCCTGGTGGTGACGGCCAGAAGATGAGCATGGACCTGCTGACCTTACTCACCGAACAGATCCAGAGCGGTGAAGCCATTGCCGAGCGTTTCGGGGTGACCCGTGTGGCCGTCTGGAAGCAGATCCAGCGCCTGCAGGCAGATGGCTACCCTGTGGTGGCAGAAAAACCCAAAGGGTACCGTCTGTTGCCTGGCACCCCCACCCCTGCAGCCCTGCAAAAACATCTCAAAGGGTCTTTTGGGCAGGAGTACCATTACTGCGGCACCGTGACCAGCACCCAGGACGTGGCCCGCAAGCTTGCAGAATCGGGTGCCCCGCATGGCACAGTCGTGCTGGCCGAAAAGCAGAGCCAGGGCCGGGGTCGCAGAGGCAGGGTGTGGAGCACCCCCACAGGTTCTGGCCTGTACTTCACCATCATCCTCAGGCCACAGCTTTCCCTCTCGGAACTGTCTTTACTCCCCCTGATGGCAGGCGTGGCGGTCCGGGAAGCCTGCGGTGTCGGTTACCTCAAGTGGCCCAATGACCTGCTCACCGAGAAAGGCAAGATGGCAGGACTCCTGCTGGAAGCCGATGTGCGTGGAGAAGAAGTGCACCATGTGCTGCTGGGCATTGGAATCAACGTGGTTCCAGAAGGCCTTCCCGAGGGGGCGGTGGGCCTGGGGAGTTACATCAAGAAAGTCAGTCGGGTGGAGGTGCTTTCCCGCATCCTGTTTCAACTGGAAACCTGGACAGGCATGACCGAGATGGCCGTCTTGCAGGCCTGGCGCAAATACAGTGGCACCCTGGGCCGTCAGGTGCGGGTGCAAACCGCAAAAGGCCCCATTGAAGGTCTTGCCGTGGATGTGGACGCCAGAGGCCTGTGGATTGAACATGAAGGGGTCCGCACCTGCATCACTGCGGGGGATGTCAGCCTGGTGGAGCCGCTGGGCAGCAAACCTCAAACCGTTTAAGTGCGGGTCTCCTGAAGCGCTGTCAGAGAGGTTGGTGACAGAGTTGGACGGGCGGCTGCTTTACCCTGGGGTTCTGTTTTGGTGATGTCTTTAGAAAGAAGATTCTGCACCTTTCTCTGGCTCACAGGTTGACTACAGTTGACATTCAGCTGAAATCCGATATACTAACAAAGCTCTATGCAGGGACCCTGCATATGTCATCCACAGTCCTTGTGGATAACCCGAAAAGTTTTCCACAGCCCCCCTGTGGATATTCAGAATTAGTGAATAGTGGGACACGAAAATTCGCAGTTCTGAACAACAAAAACAGTGAATAAAAAAGTTATCCACAGGTCTGCCAGAACCTGTGGATAACTGTGGATAACTTGTGGATAACGTTCTGGATGGGCAGAAAGATCAGGGTATTGTCAGTCCCGAGAACGAAGATTCTGCATAAATGCCCGCATTCGCGCAGGATCTTTGATTCCCGGGCTGGCTTCCAGATGGGTGACGGCATCGACGCCCACTGGCAGATGATTCTTTACGGCTTCCAGAGCAGCCACAACGTTCTGTGGGCCAAGCCCTCCAGCAAGCCACCAGCGTTTCGGGGGCTTCAGGCTGGGCAACAGGGACCAGTCAAAAGCCTGTCCTGATCCTGGCTCACTGCCGTCGAGCAGAACTGTGAAATCCTGCCATTCAGACAGGTCCAGGGTGGCATCCTTGACCCGGAAGGCCCGGATCACAGGGAAATGCGCTGCCACCTGCGCTGCAAATTCAGGGGATTCATTGCCATGCAGCTGCACGGCAGTCAGTCGGGCCGTGTCTGCGGTTTTCAGGAGCTCTTCCAGTGGCGTGTCCACGAAAACCCCCACCCGTGAAGGCAGCACGGACAGGCTCAGGCTGATCTTGCGGGCTTGCTCCGGAGTCACATGCCGTTTGCTGAACGGGGCAAAGATCAGGCCGATGGCATCCACCCCGAGCCGCTCCGCCAGCACCGCATCCTCAACGCGGGTCATCCCGCACATCTTCACTCGCATGGGAATCTTCAGGGTCTCCTTTGCTTTCTTCGGGGGTCTGGGCCTCAGGTCCGTGCCGTTGAATTTCAACTGGGCTTTCTCCAGACCCTGCTCTGCCCAGCTGATCGCAGCCTGCATGCCCAGATCAACAAGCTTCTCCAGATCAGGCTGCTCCTCCGGGCGGAATTTGGACAGCACCCACCTGGGCACATCGTATTTCGGTGGAGGACGGTCAATCCCGATCTTCAGGCGGGTGAAGTTCTCCGATCCCAGAAGCTGGGTGATGTTCTTGATGCCGCCCTGCCCGCCAGAACTCCCTCCGTGCCTGAATTTCATCATGCGGAAGGGCATGTCCAGGTCGT
This sequence comes from Deinococcus cellulosilyticus NBRC 106333 = KACC 11606, assembly GCF_007990775.1. NCBI lineage: Bacteria > Thermotogati > Deinococcota > Deinococci > Deinococcales > Deinococcaceae > Deinococcus > Deinococcus cellulosilyticus. The sequence goes on from NZ_BJXB01000005.1 coordinate 235,360, forward strand.
CCTGCACCACCAGCATGTCCTCCGGGTGCAGTTTGTAGAAGCGCATCAGGGGCACCACCGCCTGACCGGACAGGTTCATGTAGGTGTGGGGTTTGACCAGAATCACCTTCTCGGTGCCGATGCGCCCCTCTGCCACCTCGGCATTGCCACGGTGTGAGAAGCGCACCCCGAGCCTTGCTGCCAGGAGGTCCAGCACCATGAAACCCACATTGTGACGCGTCTGGGCATACTCTAATCCAGGGTTGCCCAGACCCACAATCAACTTCAATTCAACGTCTCCTCGATCAGGGCCCTCCAGCGGGCCTCTGCGAACTTCACATCCGAAAAGTCCTTGAAGCGGGAATACTCCTTGCGGAACTCCGCAAAGCTGGTTTCCACAGGACTGAACAGCATGGCAAGGGCCTTGTGGGTGTCCATGATGTTCTGTTCGGTCAGTGGGGTCTTGGCGTCGATCACCTCATCCAGCGTGGCCATCAGACCCGAGAGGGGACGCAACCACTGGAAATGGGGATGGTTGACCACCAGCTGGAAGTAGGCAAAGGGAGAGGAAATGGGCTCGAACTTGACTTCATATTCGCGCTTTGAATGCTCCAGAAGCACACTGTGGTACTGCCTCAGTGCCTTGGAGAGGTCAATCAACTGATCACGGACCGTCATGAGAGGTATTGTACTAGGAAGTTTTGAAGTTTATGGTTGCATGGTTTGCAGTTTGACAGGAGCGATCAGCGGTCAGCTTTCAGCCTCGAGGAAGCCGTGATGGCTGCGAGCAACAGGACCCAGGAAGCAAAACACCCCTGAGCCTCTTTTGCCTTGAGTCTTGTTTTGTACACTTTGAACGACAGGCACCAGGCCTGCTGAAGGCTGACCGCTGAAAGCTGATGGCTTTCTCAGGTAAAGTGATAGACGCCAGAGGAGACACCATGCCACGCCATACCGACACCAAACACATTCTGCTGGACATTGCCCGTGAGCTTTTCGCGGAGCAGGGCTACCGGGTCACCACCCTGGAGCAGATTGCGGCCAGGGCGGGCATCACCAAGCCTGCGGTGTACCGGCACTACTCCAGCAAGCAGGCCATTCTGGAAGCCTTGCTGAAGCAGGCCGATCAGCAGGAGCAGGAGATTTTCACCGAGGACACCTCTTTGCCCCTCAGGGACCGCCTCATTCAGGTGGCCCACCTGTACACTGGAGGCTTCAACCCCCTGATGGCCGTCATCACTGGAGCGAGTGACAAGCGTGAACAGGTTGCAGAAGCTGAAATGCATGCCCGGAAGCACATGCGCCAGACGCTGGCCCGCCTCACCGGGCTTTTCGAGCGGGAAATCCAGCAGGGCAGCGTGCAGGGGGACCCACAGATTCTGGCAGTGATGTTCAGCAGTGTGATTCACGGGTCACAGATGCACCTGAGCCGGAACCCCATCTTGCAGGAGAAGCAGATTCTGGAGGCCTCCATCGATGTGTTCCTGAATGGGTGCCTGCGGGACAAAGGGCAACTTCAGGCATGATAGGTTACAGATATGCGCTACCGAGCCTTCACCGAGATTGACCATGATGCCATCGTCGCTCTGGAGCGAATTGTTCTGCTTCAGGAAGAGCCCACTTTCGATTCCCTCCCTGAGAAGGAAAAAGAAGGCCGCATCCGCACCACAGAGGCCTCATTGCGCTTTTTTCAACGCACCGAGCACTCCTTTGTTGCTGAATTTGATGATGTGATCCACGGTGCAGTGCTGGCCCAGAGCGTGTGGCACGGAGACAAACCCACCGTGTGGATCAGCCGCATCATGATTCATCCAGACGCACCAGAAGGCACCCTCACAGGGCTGCTGAAAGCCTGCTCCAAGAGTGCTTACGACACCGCCATCTATGAGCTTCACACCTGCCTGACCCCCGATCAGGTGGCCGATGCAGAAGGATTCAGGTCCCAGGGCATTTACGCTGTTCGTCACCTTGGCTCCAGAAGCGAGACCGCACCAGGCGATAAACTGGCCTGATGCTCGGCTACATCGGGACCTACATCTGCAGGCTGGAAGCCCCCTGGGTGCGCTCCCTCAAAGAGAAACGTGCCCTGATCAAACCCGTGACCGAAAAACTCAAATCCCGCTACCCTGTCACGGTGGCGCGTCTGGATGGTCTGGATGCCCACGACTGGGAAGTGATCGGGGTGGTCACCATCTCCAACGATTACCAGTGGGTGCAGGACACCCTGAAGATGGTTTCGGACCTCATGCGGACATCAGGCTGCGAGGTCACCGAGGAGAACACCTCCATTCAGCCCATTGAACAGGAAGAAGAGGACGAATGAAAAACCGGGCAGTTTTGCCCGGTTTCTTTTTGATGGTGTGAATGGACTCAGGGAATGGCTTTGAAGCCTTCAGGACGCTGCAGGAGCCGGATGTTCAGCTGGGTGGCTCCAGTGAGTTCTGCGCCATCTTTGCCTTTGCTGGGGCTCGAAACACAATCCCACTTCGCTTCTGCTTTGCGCACGAACGGCCAGACCACCAGTGCAGCACGGCCCGCAATGTCCTTGAGGGGAACCGTGCCCATGATCCGGCTGTCTTCACTGCCGTTGGGGGAGCGGTTGTCTCCCATCACAAAGTACTGGCCTTCCGGTACCGTGATCTCTTCATCAAGGCGGGTCTGCTCGTTTTTGGCGTTGCGCAGTGCAGCAGCGTGGTTTGCCTCTTCGCTGTCAATGTCCCAGCAGCCCTGTGCCTGCCAGTAATCGGTGATGCCTGCCTGATTCAGTTTCTCTCCATTGACAAAGACCTCACCTGCAGAGACACGGATTTTGTCTCCGGGGAGGCCCACCACACGCTTGATGAAGAAAGGACGGTAAGTCCACAGGCCCAGAAAGGACATCTGCGATCCGGGAGAATCCAGCGGGGGTTTCACCACCAGAATGTCTCCACGCTGGAAACTGCCGTACCCCAGACGGTGCAGCCAGGTTTCATATTTGGGAATGACCACACGTTCCCCCCAGCGCAGGTTCGGCAGCATGCTGTTGCCGTCCACGCCGACCATGGAAACAAGAAATGTGGTGATGGCCCACGCAAAGAGGATCGCTTCCCCCCAGGGCCGGATGATGTCGTCCCACAGCGACCTCAGAAAACTTTTTTTCGGTTTGTCCGACATGCCTTTCCTTTCTCGGTCAAGCGCCCCTCTTGGTCCGGGGCGGCAATACAACATCTCACAGGATACCTGTGAAAGAGATGAAAATCATCCTGAAAGGGCAGAAGGCAAAAGGCAGAAGGCTGTAAAATGCCCGGGCTCTTGCTTCTTGAAAGCTGCAGTCAACCTCAAAACCGTGGCAAAAGAACCCATTTCCTTGTTGCTTTGAAGCCTTTAAGGATTCAGCAGCATGTACGTGCTTTTGGCCTTCTGCCTTCTGCACTCAGCCTTCTGCCGTTTACAACCCCAGAAGCTCCCGAATCCTGTCCTCCTGCAAGGTGGCAGCTTCCTCTCCAAGTTTGACGGCCTCATCCAGTTTCCAGAAGTTTTCGGTGTCGATTCTGGGCAGCACGCTGGGGCGCAAAAGCAGGTCAGGTTTGTACATGGCCAGTCGCATTTCGGTCATCTGAGATTGCATCACGATGATGGTTCTGCGGGCAGTGGGCAGGAGTCCCACCCGTTTGTCTTTCTGGAACTGTCCTTTGGGAGGGCTGGTTTCCCCTTCGTACTCGGGTCCGTTCACAAAGGTGACATCCACAGCGATGATGGGCCTGACCCCCATGAACATCACTGCATCCACCGGGACTTCATTGAGGATGCCTCCATCTGCCAGAAGCTGGTCTCCGATCCACACGGGATCAATCAGGCCGGGGTAGGCCACTGTGCAGCGCAGGGCCTGGGCCAGTGATCCGTGGTTGAAATACACCGAGTTTCCGCTGATCAGGTCTGTTGCAGTGATGGTGAAGGGCATTTTGAGGTCTTCGAAGCGCTCAGGGAGGTATTGCTTTAAAAAAGCCTCAAAAGCAATGTTGTTGAGGAGGCCCGATCCGATGTTGAGTTTCAGGAGCCTCAGGACGGGTGCTGTGGCGGCCATCTTGCGGATGTCTGAAGCGGAGTAACCTGCAGCATAAAATGCCCCCAGCAGGGCACCCATGCTGGTTCCAGCAATGCAACTGGGACGCACGCCGAGCCTGTCCAGAACATTGAACACCCCGATGTGGGCGAATCCTCTGGCCCCTCCACCTCCGAGGGCCAGTCCGAAGGGTCTGTGTGTGGTGGTCATGTTGTCCTTAATCTAACGCGAAACGGGAGTGAAAAGGTTTTTTACAGGGATCGATCAAGGATTGACAATATATAAGTATACATATAATATGTAAGCATATGGAAGGAGGATTTATGTGGATGATTCGAGTGAGTGAACACACCCGTGCCAGTGCAGAGCAGGTCTGGTTCCTTTACACCGATGTGGCAGGGTGGCCCAGATGGGACAGCGAACTCGACGCTTGCACCCTCTCAGGCCCTTTTGAAGCAGGCACAACAGGAACCCTCACCCCAAAAGGCATGACACCCATTCCTTTCACCCTCCTGCACGTTGATCCTTTCAAAAGCTTCTCGGATGAAACCCACCTTCCCGGAGCCGTGCTCAAGTTCCACCACACCCTTGAAGCCACGCCCGAAGGCCTCAAAATCACGCACACCATTCACCTGATCGGACCCGATTATGACCGTTATGCCGCCACCATCGGCAAGAGCATTGCGGCACACCTGCCTCCTGCCCTCAAGAAACTTGCTGCACTGGCAGAAGCCCCTGTCCCTGCATGACTGTTCTGTGCCTCACCTGCTTTCTGCCTAGTCTTCGCTGTAGACTGGGAACAGCTTGTGCCATCTGCCTGCTGACCGCTGATGGCTGACCGCTCACCCACCATGTCCGAAGATTTCCCCACCGAATTCGACACCCCACAGGACAACCCTGGCTTTCTGCTGTGGACCATCACCAGCAGGTGGCAAAGGCAGGTCCGGCAGGTGCTCGACCCCCTGAACCTGACCCACGCACAGTTTGTGCTGCTGGCCAGTCTGGGCTGGCTTTGCACCCGCGAGGCGCACATCACCCAGATCCGCCTCGCCGACCACGCCCAGATGGACCCCATGACCACCTCACAGGTGCTCAGGACGCTGGAACAGAAAGGCTGGGTGACCCGCCTGCCACACCCCAGAGACACCCGCGCCAAGGTCTTGCAGGTGACCCCTGAAGGTCACACCATGATCGAGCAGAGCATCCCTCTGGTGGAGGCGGTGGACCGGGCCTTTTTCGCAGAACTGGGTCCAGAGGCAGTGGCCCTCTTCAAAAAGCTGGACCAGCGTTCCTCCTGACCGGGGCCTCTCCTGTAAGCATCTTCACTGCGCCATGTCTGCACCACTGTGCCGTTCAGCCGATGTGCTTTTGCAGGGCTTTGCGCACAATGGGGGGAATGGACATCCTTGGAACCATCACCGAACAGCTTGTTCAGGAGGGTGCAGAAGCCGTGCTGCTCCTCGGGAGCTTCTCGCGGGGCGAAGAAGTGCCCTACAGCGACCTTGACCTGCATGCGGTCTACCAGACTGTGCCCACCTACCAGCAGCGCATTGCCTACCTCGATGGCCGACTGGTCACCGTGAGTTTCTACACCTGGGACCGCAAGGAACTGGCCTTCACCGATGCCCAGACGGCCCTGTGGAACATCGAGGGCATGAGGCACACCCGGATTCTGCATGACCCTGAAGGCCGCTTTGCTGCCCTGCAGACCCGCGCCCAGGCTTTCGACTGGAGCCAGGTCCGTGAAGGGGCACTGGGCCGCATCGGGTCCCACCTGTACAACACCATCGAAGAATGCCACAAGATCATGGGTGCCCTGCTGACCCACAATGCAGAAAAGTGCATGTTCGCCATGGAGGGCATCAAATGGTCCCTCGCCGAAATCAGTGCCTTTGCCAGTGGAGCCCTGATCGTCACCGAAAACCGCTACTGGAGCACCATCCATCAGGCAGAACCGGACCCGGAGTGGAAGGAACACTTCTGGACCATGCTGGGTTTCACAGGAGCATCTGTCTTCGAGAGGGGAGAGGCGACCCTCAAACTCTACCTGCGCAGTTTTGAGCTGCATGGAGAGCATGTCAATGAAGAACACAAAAACACTGTCCAGCAAACAGCAGAAACCATCCGTGCATTTCTTGCGCAAGGGGGGTATTGACAGGAGCGAGATTCACTGATATTCTTACTCTCGCTTTCGGGGCTGTGGCGCAGTTGGGAGCGCGTCTGAATGGCATTCAGAAGGTCAGGGGTTCGAATCCCCTCAGCTCCACCAGAAAGAGATCCGCTAGAAACAGCGGATCTTTTCTTTTTGTCTCAACTCGGTAAGGCCTCGCATTTTCTGAAGCCTGCTTTTCAGGAATGATGGTTTCCATGTCTGCCTCTGCTGCCCGCACCTTCCTGGAACAGGACCCGATCCTTGCCTCCTTGCTGGAAAAATACCCTCTGCCTGAGACCTTCAAGGGCTCTTTTGACGCTTTCGCTGGCCTGTGCAGCATCGTGATTGGGCAGCAGGTCAGTGTGCGTTCCTCTGTGGCGGTGGAGAAGCGGGTGTTGAACCATCTGGGCAGCTTCACCCCCGAAAAGATGCTGGAAACCCCCGAAGATGTGCTGGGCAAACTCGGCATGACCCGCAACAAGATCCGCACCCTCAAAGGCATGGCTGTCAGGGTCAAGGAAGGACTCGATCTGGATGCCTTGCAGCATGAACCAGACGCAAAAGTCAGTGAAATCCTGCTGGGCATGTGGGGCATTGGCCAGTGGTCCACAGACATGTTCCTGATGTTCGGACTGGGCCATGAAGACGTGTTCCCCTGGGGAGATGTGGCCCTGAGGCGCGGCTTTTTTCGGGTGATGGGGCAGGACGCCACCCCTGGAATTGCAGAGAGGTGGCGTCCTTTTCGTTCTTATGCGTCCTGGTTGTTCTGGCAGGAATCAGAAACGGACCTTTCGATTCAGCCGCTGTTCTGGGTGCATGTCTGAAGGCCGAGGGCTCAGGGCCGAGCGACCAGTGCGACGCGGGCCGCCCCGCAAGCACGTCTTCGGGTCAAGAGAGAGCCGAGGGCAAATCGGAATGCAGCGGCCATTGCCTGTAAGGTGAGATGATGTTCTTGAAAGTGAACCTGCAGCTGTGTGCCAGAGGGGCAAGCCATCTGCCCGCCGATACGTCATTTGTTTGACACCAGTAAGGCAAGAATTTCCTGTGCTCTCGGCTCTCAAACCCTAACCCGCTTCGCTTCAGGCCGGTGCCGCTGCCAGAGCCATGTGAGGATCATCAGGCTGATGAAGGCGAGTCCGGTCCAGCCAATGCCGAACTTCAGGAAGTCGCCTGCGGCCCACTGTCCGATCAGGGAGCCCAGCAGGCCTGCCCCTGCACTGCTGACAAATCCGATGATGCTGCTCGCAAATCCTGCGATGTTGCCCAGAGGTTCAAGGGCTGCACTGTTGGCATTCGGGAAGGTGATGCTCATGAAGAACAAGACCAGGCTGATGTGCAACCACACCCCGATCACCTGGTGGTCCAGCAGGGCGTGGGGCACGGTCAGGAAGCTGATGGCACAGATGCCCCACAGGGCGTAGCGGATCAGTTTGTGCAGGCCCAGACGCGTCACCAGGGCACCATTCACAAAGGCCCCGAGGGTCTGCATGATGCCTGTTGCTCCGAAAGCCAGGGCGAATTGTGTGTTGCTGAGCCCCAGGAAGCTCTTGTACATCTGGGGTGCACTCATCAGGTAGGTGTACAGGATGGCGAAGGTGAAGGTGAGGATCAGGGTGTAGGCCACACTCTGTTTGTTGTGGAAGACCTGGGAGGCTGCATTTCTCAGGTTGGTAAAGTTCTGCACCCTGCGTTTCTCTGCAGGGAGGGTTTCATGCAGCCTGAGCCCTGCCCACAGCATCAGAACACCTGTGAGGGCAGCAATGAAAATGAAGATGGCATGCCAGCCCCATTGCAGAAAAACCGTCCCGATGCTTGGGGCAATCACTGGAGCAATCAGGAAGACCATCATGGCAAAGGACATGATGCGGGCCATTTCTGCTCCGGCATACTGGTCCCGGATCAGGGCCGTGGGCACGATTCGCATGCCTGCACCCAGCAATCCCTGCAGTGCCCGCAGCGCCAGCAGCAAGGTGAAATCCTGCGTGAACAGGATGCCAATGGTGGCCAGCAGATAAAGTCCCAGAGCCCCCATCAGGATGGGTTTTCTGCCGTACTGGTCGCTGAGGGGTCCGTGAATCAGCTGTCCTGCCGCAAATCCGAAGAAGTACACGCCCACAATCAGCTGGGCACGGGTTTCACTCACTCCGAAATCCTGGCTCATGATGCTGAGCGCAGGAAGCATGATGTCGATGGTGAAGGCACTGATGGCCTGCAGGAGGCCCACCATCAGGATGATTTCCAGGGTGGAGTTCCGGGGTCTGGGGTTCTGGAGTTGGGTGGGAACAGTCACGGCCCAATCTAACACTTTAAAAAACATATTGAATAGGCAAATCTTGCACAAAACCACAGGCGTTTTGACCAGAGTTCCTGAAAACGCTCGTCCTGGGATAGAATCTTGCTTTCTGTCTCTGCCTGCCCTTTTGCAACACCACTGCCAGAAATTTAACTGTGAACTGTTGACTGTGAACTGTCTGCTGTGAATCAGCTCTCGATTTCGACCACCAGAACGGGAGCATGGGCACTGAGCTCTTCCTGGTACTCGTACAGGTCATGAAAAAGCAGGTCTGTTCCTGCCAGATGCATGGACTGCCCCACCTGGTAGACGGCTTTCTCGAAGACCACTTCCTTGAGCAGCATGGTGAAGACCTCGAGCACATCGTCCGCCTGTCCATCCTGGGCCAGCAGGGCAAAATTGGGCGAACGGAAGCGCTCAAAGCCCCTGGTGGCGTACCAGACCAGACCATCTGGCCGTTTGACCTTGTTGAGGCTGGTCCAGAAGGCGGTTGGGATGTCTTTTTTCAACTGGTGACGGTCTGTGCTGAGGGCCACTTCCTTGACCACCCGTGCAGGATGGGCCACGCAGGCGACCTCATCCACCACTCCGAGGAGTCCAAGAGGGGCAAAAGCTGCAGCCACCTGATAGAGGGCAAGCATCTGCTGCAGAGGGCTGTCATTCTCTCCGGTGTAGGTGCAGTGCATGTGGGCCCGGTGGTTCTGCAACTGGTCCTTGATGCTCTTGGCGTAGTCGCTGGCATGAATGGTGCGGTTTTGCAGGTCACGGGGCAAGATGGTGTCGATGCCCGTGACCTGCACTTCATGACCAATCATCTGGAAGTTTCCAGCTTCCTGACCATCCATGCGCTGGAAGTGGATGTTGGGGTCCTGCAAGAGTTGCCTGAGGCTGATCACTGCCCGGTTGAGGTCCGGGAGGATCGGAAAAAGCATGGTGATGCTGTTTCCATCTGAGACGGCGTCCTGTGTGACACTGGATTCGTCTTCAGCAAGATTTAAAAACCTCCTCAGGAAACTCATTTGCTTCATCATAGCGGGTTTGGAGCACAGTTTTCTTACGGTTCAGGGAACATCCTGATCGGGATTTTCCCCCTTGAGGGGTTGGGGTCTGAAAAAACAGGTCAGGAGCAGCAAAGGGCAGGTGAACCCATCCAGAACCTGACGTATAGACAAATTTGTATCCGGTCAATTGATGGGGCGATCTTTATGCTGTACGTTCAGCGAAGATTATTGTACCCTGCAGTGAGGAGGAGCCTTCATGACCCGCATCAACCAGAAAGCGGCAGCTGCAGAGAAAAGCAGGCAGCTGATCCTGGAAGCAGCAGAAAGGCTGTTTGCCGAAAAAGGATTTGAAAAAACCAGCCTGCAGGAGATCTGTGATCAGGCAGGTGTGGCCCGGGGCACCCCGGGATATTTCTTTGGATCAAAAGAAGGCCTGTATCAGGCCGTGCTGGACAGGGCTTTTGCAGAACCCCTGCAACTGGTCCTCACCCTGCGCAGTCTGGTGCAGCAACCCGATCACGAACCCAGGCAACTTCTGCGCTTCGCCATTGAACAGTTTTTCGACTTCCAGCTGAAACATCCCCGCTTTGTGCGGCTCACCGAATGGGAGACCCTGAACGGAGGACAGTTCCTCGGGCACCTGCCCCGCCAGCTTGAAGTCTTCAGAGAAGCCCTTGCCCTGATGCAGCAGGAACTCGACTGGCAGGGGGAACCCGAGCAATTCATGATCGACCTCACAGCCCTGTGCTGGTTTCCGGTGGCCCACGCCGAAACCTTCCTGAAGCCCCTGGGTGTCCACATGGACGATCCGCAGATCCGCGAGAAACGCAAGCAACACGTGGTGGATCTTCTGTTGCAAAAATACCTTCCTGAAAGGAGAGAAGCATGATACGGGTTCTGGTCACAGGTGGAACGGGCGTCCTCGGACGCAGGGTGGTGGACGAGCTCAGACAGAAAGGTGCCCTTCCCAGGGTCCTCAGTCGCAAAATGCAAAATGCAGGCCAGGGAATGGAGATTGCTCAGGGAGATCTGGTCGCCAATACAGGTCTGCAGGAGGCCCTCAAAGATGTGGATGTGGTCATCCACTGCGCCCACAACCCCCAGAACGCCAGAGAAAACACCCTGGCCACCCGGAACCTGATGGAGGCTGTACGGGCTTCAGGGGTGAAACATGTCGTCCTGATCAGCATCATCGGGGTGGACCGCATGACGTTCTACCCTTATTACAGGGCCAAATGGCAAGACGAGCAGACCGTGATCCAGAGCGGGGTGCCCTACACCATCCTCCGGTCTGCCCAGTTCCATGACTTCGTGGGTTTCCTGATTGACACCCTCAGCAAAATCCCCCTGATCCTGCTGCCCAGAGACCTCTGTTTTCAGCCTGTCCAGCTTGAACCCGTGGCAGAAGACCTCGCCCACGCAGCCCTGAACCCACCTGCAGGACGCATGAGAGACCTCGCTGGCCCTGAAGTCCTGACCCTGGACCAGATGATCCGCAGTTATCTGCAGGCCCAGGGCAACCACAAAAAGGTGTACACCTTCCCCCTGCCCCTCCCTTTCATCACGGTCTGGAAAGACCTGAGCAGGCTGGATGTGAGCCGCAAAGGAGAGACCTGGCATCAGTGGCTTTCCAGGCAGGACAGGATCGCCAACCTCTACCAGAAAGCCAGGGGTTGAGCATGCAGACGGTGCAGCAGACACGTCTGCCCGGTGAGACAGCAGGGCTCTGGTATCTCGCGCTCAACTTTCTGGTGCCTGGATTCTGGGCTCTGATCAGCCCACAGGGCTTCTACCAGAATTTTCCCCTTCCAGGACACCCCTGGGTTGCAGCAGATGGTCCTTACAATGAGCACCTGCTGCGGGACTTCGGCAGCCTGCAACTGGCCCTCGCTGCCCTGACCCTGGCCTCCATCTTCTGGCCTGCTCAGGCAAGCACACGTGTGGTGGCGATCAGCACATTGATTTTCGGGGCTCCCCACCTGTTCTACCACGTCACCCACCTGCACACTTTCTCGCAACCTGCAGACATGATTGCTGCCGTCACCCTGCTGGCCCTGCAGGTGATTGTGCCCCTCCTGCTGCTGCTTCACAGCCCTGCAAAAAGATAAAAGCCAGCATCCCGGTCTCCAGAGGATGTGTGCCGTTGGAGACCGGGATGCTGGTTGCCTGACTGCTCTCAAGGAAGTGGTGTTCTGTAGAGACGGCAACCCGGAAGAAAGGGGTAAGGAGAAGTGCGAATTCCGGGGTACCTTCAGCCTAAAGGGCCAGATGCAGGATCTCAAAGAGAAAGCAAACATCTGGAAGGGATTCCATCTGCAGAACTTTTGCTGAATTGAGCAGAAGTTGGACAAGATCCCCCTGCTTCTGCGCTTTGCTTGAAGCGGTCCCCTGTCAGCGTTGGGAGGACAAGATCCTCCTGCACCTCGCTTCGCCTGGTGGTTCCCCCGTCAGCGTTGGGCGATTGTAGAACGTCTAGGATGGTCTCCAGTTCAGTCTTTCACCAACCCCCTTTTGTTAAGGGGGGACAGCCTTGCAGTGCGGAGCACCAGGCAAGGCAGGGGGGATCTGACCTCAGAAACCTCAAACGCCAGATCTAAAGGGCAGGAGACCTCTGGCTTACAGCCATTTGCTGGATTTGGCCTCTCACAGGGACCTTTGTATAATCCTAGGGATGACTGCCAAGCTGAGCACCAACGAAATCCGCCAGAAATACCTCTCGTTTTTCGAGAGCAAAGGACACCTGCGACTGCCGTCCCATTCGACGGTGGCCCCTGATCCCACCACGCTGTTTACTGTTGCAGGCATGCAGCCTTTCAAACCCCAGTTTCTGGGGGGTGCAGCAACCTTCCCCGGTATCGAAGGGGAGCACCGCAGAATCACCACGGCCCAGAAGTGCGTGCGCCTCGGGGACATCGAGAACGTGGGTCGCACCCGCCGTCACCTGAGCCTCTTTGAGATGCTCGGGAACTTCAGCTTCGGGGATTACTTCAAGAAAGAGGCCATCGAGTGGGCGTGGGAACTGCTGACCAGCGAAGCGTGGTTTGCCCTCGACAAATCCAAGCTTTACGTCACCATCTATAAGGATGACGATGAGGCTTTCGGGTACTGGACTGCCCTCGGGGTCGATCCCAGTCACATCATCCGCTTTGATGCCGACGAGAACTTCTGGCCTGCCGATGCGCCTGCCAAGGGTCCCAACGGTCCCTGCGGTCCCTGCTCCGAGATTTACTACGACCGGGGTCCCGAGTTCGGAGACGACACCTGGGAAGATTACAAAGAGACCCGTGAAAGCGCTCGCTTCCTGGAAATCTGGAACCTGGTTTTCCCCCAGTTTGACCGCCAGGATGGGGGTGTGCTTGCCGACCTGCCTTTCAAGAACATCGACACCGGGATGGGTCTGGAGCGCATGGCCAGCATCCTGCAGGATGTCTTTGACTTTTACAGCACCGACACCTTCCGCCCGATCATTGACCGGGTGAGTGAACTCTCCGGCAAGGCCTATGAAGGTGAGAAGTCTGTTTCCCACCGGGTGATTGCCGAGCACCTGCGCAGTGTGACCATGGTGCTTGCAGACGGCACCCTCCCCAGCAACACCGGACGGGGTTACGTGCTGCGCAAAGTGCTGCGTCGGGCCATCCGCCACGCCTACCTGCTGGGCTTCCGTGAGCCTGTGCTTTACACCCTCGTGCCTCTGGTCGTTCAGGCCATGGGTGATGCCTACCCTGAACTGAAGCAGGAAGAGTCCCGCATCCAGAGCGTCATGAAGACCGAGGAAGTGCGCTTCCTGCAGACTGTGGCCGCCGGGATCGAGCGTCTGGACCACCTGCTTTCTGTGCTCTCTGAGGGGGACACCCTGAACGGTCAGGAAGCCTTCACCCTTTATGACACCTACGGCTTCCCCCTCGACCTGACCATTGAAATTGCTGAAGAAAAAGGCATCAAAGTGGATCAGGAAGGCTTCGAGGTGGCCTTCAAAGAGCAGCAGGAAAGGGCCCGTGCCGCCAGCAAGATGGGCAAGCAGGAACTGTTCGGTGCCGTTGCAGAGGTGCTCGATGAAGTGGCCCGTGAGCATGGGGCCACCGAGTTCGTGGGGTATGACACCACCGAGTCCCATGCCTCCGTGCTGGCCCTGATTGTGGAAGGGGAGTCTTACAAAATCATTACCGTTAACCAGACGGCCCAGGTGATCCTCTCCACCACCCCTTTCTATGCCGAGGGGGGCGGTCAGGTCGGAGACAGCGGAATGATCGAATGGGATGGGGGCTGGGGCATGGTCACCAGCACCCAGAAGACCCCTCAGGGCATTTTCCTGCACACCCTGGAAGTCAAGGAAGGTTCGCTTGAAGAAGGGGCTCAGGTGCGTGCTGTGGTCGGACCCAGACGCAAGGCCACCGAACGCCACCACACCGCCACCCACCTGCTGCAGGCTGCCATGCGCACCATTCTGGGGAGCACCGTGCGTCAGGCCGGAAGCCTGGTGACTCCGGACCGTCTGCGTTTCGACTACACCCACAATGAGGCCCTCAGCACTGAGGAAATCCGTGAAATCGAGGTGCTGGTGAACCGCTGGATTCAGTCGGATTTCGCTGTGAACTACGCTTACATGCCCATCGATGAAGCCCGTGCCACCGGAGCCATGGCCCTGTTCGGGGAAAAATATGGTGATGTGGTGCGTGTGGTGAGCGTGGAAGGTGGGGTCATCCGGGACATCACCAACGAAACCATCTCAAGCAAGGAACTCTGCGGTGGAACCCATGTGAAGCGCACCGGAGAAATCGGCACTTTTGTGATCGTCAGCGATGAGAACCTTGCTGCCGGAGTGCGCCGCATTGAAGCCCTGTGTGGTGAGGCTGCCAGCCAGTACATCCGCCAGCAGTTTGACCTGCTGGGACGTGCCGCAGGTCTGCTGAACACCAGCACCACTGCCCTTCCCGAGCGGGTGCAGCAGGTGCAGGGCCAGATCAAGGAGCTGAACCAGACCATCGACAACCTGAAACGGGACCTGGCCCGTGCCCAGGTCTCTGGTGGTGCAGGCCAGAACGTGCAGGAACTTGGTGGCTTCAAGGTCGCCAGCCTGAAGGTGGTGGGTCTGGAATCGGGTGCCCTGCGTGGTGCTGCCGATTCTCTGATGGACGCAACCCAGGCCGATGTGGTCGTTGTTGCTTCCGATGCAGGTCTGGTGGTCAAGGCCAGCAAGGACGCAGTGGCAAAAGGAGCCAACGCCGGGAAGATCATCGGTGTGCTGGCCCAGGCTGCAGGGGGTCGCGGTGGTGGCCGTCCTGACATGGCCCAGGCAGGCATCAAAGATGCTGACGCTGCTCTGGGAGCGCTGGAACAGGCCTTCTGATCCTCAGCTTCGTTTCAGCAGCTTGACCGTTGTTTCAGGCACTGCTTTTCCGGCAGTGCCTTTTTTGATGTGCTCTGGCTCCTGTGCAGGAACAAAATGTAAAGACAGAAAGAACCGTAAAGCAGACGTACCCCTTTGATTAAGGTGCAAAAATTGATGCAATTTTTTTCGTCTGGATGCTGCTTGAGGCTGAATCCCGGATCTGGTGAGAAAGGGCATTTGTCTCCTGAAGCCACGCTGAAGGTTGCGTTACAATTGAGTTCAGAGTACCTTTAGAACAAGAGCCACG
This sequence comes from Deinococcus cellulosilyticus NBRC 106333 = KACC 11606, assembly GCF_007990775.1. Taxonomy (NCBI): domain Bacteria; kingdom Thermotogati; phylum Deinococcota; class Deinococci; order Deinococcales; family Deinococcaceae; genus Deinococcus; species Deinococcus cellulosilyticus. The sequence goes on from NZ_BJXB01000005.1 coordinate 250,463, forward strand.
GCAAAGACACCGCTTGCCAATAGGGCGTTGAAAGGGGTGAACGCGAAACTGGAGGGAAGACGACGCTGTGATAATCCTGTGATTCTCAGGATCATAGAATGAGACCGTGCTCTACAACGCAGACGTTTGATTTTGTTAAGACGCCTGTGATAGTTTTTTAATACACAGTCTCCAGAGCACAGCGCGTTAGAACACGTTTGCTGCGCAAAGTAAGCGGTCTAAGTCCCTCTTGTCGCGAGGAATACTATGGCAGTAACAGGAAGTTTTGCAGACATCCCACTCACCGAAGTGCTGGCCACCATCTCCAGAAGGTCCGGTAAGCTCTTCATCGCTGATAACGATTCCAAGCAGAGTTACGAACTGCACTTCATGCAGGGCATGCTCTGTGCCTTCTTCATCGGCAAGGAACCCGTTAAGGACGTGTCACAGATCCGTGACTACCTCAAAGCCCTCTCTCGCCGTGGCAGCTGCACTTTCGAATTCGCCAAAACAGAACCCACTGAACTGGTGAACAACTTCCTGCTGCCCATCGAGCGCCTTGGACGGTCCATGGCCTCCGAGGACATCAAAGAACAGGTGGAAAGGGACCGGGAACGCTTCGCTCACCCTGACACCCGCTTCATTCTGCTGAAACCCACCGAATTCTGGGCCCATGAAGGCTTAGAGCTCTTCTTCCAGAGCGCCCTGCACCTGCTGTCCCAGCCCAACGGTGTGAGCGCCCGCGAACTGATCCAGAAACTCGACCTTCCCATCTCCATGGAAGTGGCCCAGTTGTACCTGTACCAGCTTCGTTCCCACGGAGCCATTGCCCCTGTGCGTGCTTTCGAATCCGAAACCCAGTACGTGCAGAGCCAGCAAGTGGTGCAGCAAGTTGTTGCTAAAGGCGGCAAAGGTGGTCTGTTCGGAGCCTTCCGCAGCCTCTTCAGCCGTCTGTTCAAGGCGAGGACCTCTCAATGATCAAGCCCCTCAAGATCGTCGTTTCAGGCCCCGTAGGTGCAGGAAAAACCACCTTCATCCGGAGCCTGTCCGAGACCGAAGTGGTGGACACCGACGCGGACGCCACCGAGGACATCGGAAAGGCCAAAACCACCATTGCGCTGGACTTCGGCACCCTGACCGTCGACGACAGCCCCATCTACCTGTTCGGGACCCCCGGTCAGGACCGCTTCGACTTCATGTGGGAAGTGGTGTGTGAAGGTGCACTCGGACTGATCATGCTGGTGTCTGGAACCCGTCCTGGCGACCTGGGCCGTGCCCGCGCCATTCTGGAGTTCATCACCTCCCGGATTCCCGTGCCTTTCGTGATTGGCGTCACCCACCAGGACCTTCCCAAAGTGTGGCGGCCCGACGACGTGGCAGACTACTTCCAGCTGCCCTATGACCGCGTTTTCGGCGTCAATGCCACCGATGGTGACACCTGCATGGACGTGATCCACTCCATCATCGCGCTGGCCAACGAAGCCCGCAACGGCAACCCTGTTGTCCAGCCCTAAGCATTCTCTCAAACCATTTCTCGTCCGGAGGCCCTTTAAAGCATGAGCAAGCAGGAACAGCTTCAAGCCGCGATTGATCATTTGCGTACAGCGATTCCCGAATTGCAAGGTGCATTGGTGGCCTCCACGGACGGATTGCCCATCGCCTACTCGATGGGCGGCTCTTCTGACCCGGTTCGCATTGCAGCCATGGCCGCCACTGCTCTGGGTCTTGGCAAGCGCATCGGGGAAACCCTGGGTGCAGGCCAACTGGCAGAAACCAGTGTGACTGGCAGCACCGGACAGATCCTGATCTATGCTGCCGGGACCAAAGGGGTTCTGGCCGTGGTGGCTCCCACCTGGTCCAGCGTGGGCCTGATCCACCTGGAAGCCCGGGACACCAGCCGCAGAATTGCCGAGTTGCTGTAACCTCTGTTTGCAGGACCTGGAAAGCGGTCCAAAGTCACAGATTTTCTGAGATTCCGCTTTTTTCAGAAGGTTTCAGAAAACGTAACAACAGAATCAACCCTCTGGTAAATCTTCCAGAGGGTTTTTTGTGGTATAAAAGGTCAGAACTATTTTCGGTTCTGCATGTTTTTTTGTGATGCGCTCTGTCTCTTGCCACACCACGAGCATCAAATACTCGCAAGGAGGGAACCATGCAAGGCGCTGCCACCCTATCTGAACTGTACGCGGGCATCCTCAGGGAACTGCCATCCGCGCAAAAATTTTCCGAACAAGACGCACATCTGCTGAAAGCCCATCAAGACCAGCTGCTTGGCTGGAGTTCTGACCTCGAACAGGCTGTGCTGGAAAGCATCTCTGAAGATCAAAACCCCTTCGCTGGCCCTGGAGCCCTCTTCACCGTGGGGCACTGGTGGGCAGAGGCCATCAAGAACGGCACCTCCCAGGACTTCTGGCACCGCCTGACCATGATGGGACTGGTCAATGCCAACAGACGCCTCAGAATGGCCTCTGTGGTGGGAGCCTGGGGCATTGTGGAACAGAAACTGCTGGAGAAGACCCACGCCTCTTTTTCAGGCCCAGAGGCCACTGCACTGGCAGGTGCCCTGATGCGACTTGTCAAGACGGCCCTGGCCCTTGGCAGTGGCAGTTACCTGCATGGCTACCTGCGGGCCCTCAGTGAATCCACCGGGACCAGTTACGCCCTGCTGGAACGTCTGGCCGAGACGGAATTGTCGAATGTGATCAGCAGCATGTAAAAGATGCCGAGGGCCGAGGGCAACAGACCTGGGATTCTTGGCTCGCTTGTGGCCACTTCTGTTTGAATGTGAAGAGGGAAAGGGCTTTCCTCCAGCAATTGCAAGGGTGTTCTTGAAGGGCCTGAGCTCCATCCATCACGATCTGGGATGTTCCCACTGTTCCGTTGATCAAGGACAGCAAGGTTTCTGCTTTTTGCCCTCGGCGTTCTCAAACCCCTTGACGCCACTCCGCACCCCGTGGTGACAATACATCATGCCTGCCTACATCATCGTGAACACCCGGGTGTCTGACCCGACCAGAATTCAGGAGTACCGTGACCTTGCCCAGCAGTCCGTGCACCAGTACGGTGGCCGCTATCTGGTGCGAGGTGGCCCCATGCTGATGCTGGAAGGGGAGTACCACCCTGAGCGTCTGGTGGTGCTGGAATTCGATTCGCTGGAACGCATCCGCGAGTGGTATGCCAGCGAAGCTTACCAGAAAGCGAAAGCCGCCCGTGATGGCATTGCCCAGTTTGACATGATTGCTGTGGAGGGGCTGGACGTGCCTTTGTGAACAGGATGCTGCTGGTTCTGGACCTTGATGAGACCCTGATGCATGCTTCAAGGTCCCTGAAGGTGGAGCCTGATTTTCGCATGTGGGAGTACCGTGTGAAGGTCAGGCCCCACCTGAAGGGTTTTCTGGAACTGGCTTTTGAGCATTTCGATGTGGGGGTCTGGACCTCTTCCAGTGCAGATTATGCCTGGATTGCTGTGCAGCACCTCTTTGAAGATCCAGGGCAGTTGAAATTCATCTGGGCCAGAGAGCGCTGCACCTACTGCTGGGATGAGGAGGTGCAGGATTTTGTGTGGGCCAAGCGCCTCCACAAGGTCAAATCCAGAGGGTACCGTCTGGAACGCACGCTGGTCATTGATGATTCTCCAGAGAAATTCCGCACTGCTTATGGAAACCTGATCCGGGTGACGCCTTTTGAGGGGGATGCAGATGATCAGGAACTGGTCAGGCTCGGGTGCTATCTTCTGAAAATCAGGGACCACAGAGACGTTCGCAGGCTGGAGAAGCGCAACTGGCACCAGCAGATTTGAGGTCTTCTGAATGTTCTGAATCTGTGACAGATTTGTGTCAGTCTGCCCATGACATGATGGAAGAAAGCTGTAAAGGAGCGCACCATGACCCACCGACCCCTGATCATCCTGGACCTGGATGAAACCCTGATCCACTCCACCGTGAGCCGGTCACGTGTGCCCAATCCCGACTTTCTGATTGACGACCTGCGGGTCAAAATCCGTCCCCACACCCTGGACATCCTGAAGGTCTGCTTTGACCACTTCGATGTGGGCGTCTGGACCTCCTCTGCCTGGGATTACGCTGAGGCTGTCCTGAAAGCAGTTTTCCCGAAAAAATACAGCGAGCAGATCAAATTTCTGTGGTCCAGAGAGCACTGCATTCGCGAGTTCGATGAGGTGCTGAAAGAACACCTGTGGGCCAAACACCTGGGCCGCATCGAGCAGGAGGTGGGCTACCTGCAGGAACGGGTCTGGCTGATCGATGACTCCCCTGAGAAGTTCCGGGGAACCCCCGGCAAGATCATCCGGGTCAAGCCTTTCTTTGGTGACGAAGACGACATTGAACTCCTGGAACTCGCTGGATATCTGGGCCGTCTGGGGATGGCTCCGCAACCTGAGCAGAAATACGGACGCAGATAAGGGCAGAAGGCTGAAAACCGAGAGCCAGGAGCCGATGGCAAAAAGCAGAAGGCCGAAGGTCCAAAAGCAACAGTGAAAGCCCTATGGAAAAGCGGAGGAGAATGTCCTCCGCTTTTTGTTGCTTTGTCGCTGTGAACTGTGGACTGTAAACTCTCTAATACCTGGTCTTCTGCAGGCTGCTCTTGATCCCTTTCAGTTTGGCGATCAGCACGAAACTGAGGATCACCAGCAGAGCCCAGCTGCTGATCTTGCCGTAATGCACTGTCTGCCACAGGGTTTCCTGGTTGGGGTACTTCCAGGCACCATAAAACGTTCCTATGTTTTCCGCCAGCCAGATGAACAGCCCAATCAGCAGGAAGGACAGGGTGAGGGGCATCTGGTAAGGTCGGCCGTTGATCTGGAAGTGCACGCGGGTGTTCCACATCAGGACCACGAGGGCAATGGTGAGGCCCCAGCGCTGGTCCTCAATGTAATGGTTGGCGAAGAAATTCAGGTACAGCAGGGCGGCAAAAAGGTTGGCCGTCCAGGAGGGGTATTCACTGAACTTCAGGTTGAACCTGCGCCACGCCTGACAGATGTAACTGGCGACACTGGCATACATGAAGCCTGAATAAATCGGGACATCCCAGATTTTGGTGTAGGCCGCTTCTGGGTAACTCCAGGACCCGTGATGCACCTTGAAGAGTTCGAGCGCCAGCCCAAACACATGAAACAGACAGATGACCTTCAGTTCATCCACGGTTTCCAGTTTGCTGAGGACCATCACTGCCTGCATGACGATGCAGAGAATCAACATGAAGTCGTACCTGGGAAGGGGCAAATCAATGTATTTGCTGAGGGCCAGTCCCAGCATGATCACGGCAGGGAAGATGCAGCACAGGGCCTCCAGATACACAAAAGTCAGAAAATCCTGCAGGCGCGGAGACAGCTTGAAGGGTTTGAGCATGAGGCGCATGGTGCCTTCACTGTAAAGGAAGAGGATGACCTGCAAGGCCAGAGTTGATGAGCCTTATGTGTAAATGCCTCAAATCACTCAAAGCTTGCGGGTGTAGGTCAGCCACATGGGTTCAATGTGGTACCCAAGCCTGCGGTTGACTTTGAGCATGGGCAGGTTGATGACTGCCCCACCTGTTCCTGCTTTCAGGTGACCCTGTGTTCTGGCCCACTGCAGGGCATGCGCTTTGACCAGGGTGCAAAGCCCTCGATGGCGAAATTTGCGGCCTGTGAGGGTGATTTCACTCTGGATATCGGGCTGTCTGACATCCAGGACGGTCAGGGCAACCACCTGATTGCGGTATGCAGCAGTGAACCACACAAAACCCTCCTGCCAGTAGGTTTTCTCAAAATCTTCCCGGGTCTGCACACTCCAGCGGGTGGCAGGCACCTGAGGAACGCCCTCAAATCCTTCCAGATACAGTTCAAACAGTTCTGCTGAAGGCTCTGGTGTGCCCTGATGCACTTCAAATCCTTCAATGAACAGCCTTTCCTCGAGCCCTTCAAAAGGCTGGAAGTCAAAGCTCTGGAGGTCCACTGTGGCACCATAACTCTGAAAGGTGTTCTGAAAGCCCTGCTGTTCCAGAAAGGCTCTTGCGGCAATGTAATCCTCACGGATGGTGCTTTCGAGCGCCTGGTACTGCTGGGCCTTCTGCAATACGGCGGCATAAAGGGATTCTCTGGCCTCAGGATGATCTGCATGGGCATAGAACCGCACATGCAAGGTGGCGGGCACTTCTGCAGGAGCATAGGAGGCATAACCAACAACCTTCCCATCCTGCTCTGCCACCAGGCGACCTCTTTCAGGGTATTTCTCGATGTTCTGTGCAAGCCCACTGGCATCAAAAGTCCATTGATTGAGGTAATGCTGCTGCTGCAATTCAACGATGTGTTTTGCATCCTCTGGTAGTGCTTTGCGAATCTGCATGGGTCAAGTGTAGGAGCAGCCTTCTGGAGACACAAATTTTGATCCTACGCTGAATTGCCTACTCAAGCCCTGTTAATGTTCTTTTTAAAAGCATATTCTCAGGACAAAAGCCTTCCCTGAACTTCCTACCCTGAAAGCATGCAAGCTGCCGTGACCCCCAACAAGAACCTGATCAAAAGTGTTGCCGTTCCCAACGAGCACGGAGGCTGGGGCTTCACCCTGGAACCTGTGCTGCTCGGTCTCCTGGTGGCCCCCAACCCTGCAGGCTGGGGTCTGGGGCTGCTTGCCCTGATGGGCTTTTTAGGACGCCACCCGATCAAGCTCTGTCTGGCAGACCTGCGGCGCAGAAAAATGTACCCCAGAACGCGGCTTGCGCTGGGCTTTGCAGCCCTTTACGTCACCCTGGGCCTGTTTGGACTGTGGCTTGCGATCAGTCAGGCCCAGCAGAACTTCTGGTTGCCCCTCCTGTGCGTGACCCCCCTGATGGGCGTTCAATTGTGGTTCGATGCCCAGAACAAAGGCCGCAACCTGCTCCCAGAATTGTGCGGAGCCATTGCCATGGGAGCAGTGGCCACTGCCATTGCCCTGGCAGACGGCACATCCTCCACCGTGGCCTACGCCCTGTGGATGGTACTGGCGGTGCGCTCGGTGACCTCCATCTATTTCGCCCGCACCCAGGTCATGCGGGCCAGAAAACAACCCACCCTCCCCCAGACCAGTCTCCTGATCGGCATTCTGGGCTGGTTTGCCCTCGCCTTCACAGGGAATGCACAACTCACCCCCATGTTCACCGTGATCGCCATGACCGCACTGCTCGGGTATCAGGTTTATGCCTTCAGACAGCCTCCGGTGGCCGCCAAGGTGGTCGGGTGGGGCCAGATGGCTTTCGGGTTGCTTTTTGTGATCTGCACGGTGGTCGGGGTGCAGACGGGGATTTGAAGGATCTGCCGAGGGCCAAGGGCCGAGAGCCGGGGGCAAATATAAAGCCAATGCTCAGGCATTCAGCCAAAAGCATGAATTTAAAACCAAATTGAACCGAATGTGGCCTGCTTCAAGGTTGACACCCCCAGTGTCAGTGAATCACGATGCTCTCGGCTCTCGGCTCTCGGCTCTCGGCTCTCGGCTCTC